>CAYMSC010000214.1:0-10260 GCA_964392805.1 uncultured Saprospiraceae bacterium | reverse complement strand
ACCTCATTACCTCATCAACTCATCCTTCCCTTCACAAAAGTATTCAATAATAACAAAATAGCAGTAAAAATCGCTATTCTACCTAAAATATCTCCCCATTGTACGTAGAAGGTCATTTCATCGTTGAATTTAATCGTTCCCTTGATGGCTATGGCTTCTTCGTATTTAGTCGGTTGTAAAATATCCCCTCTTTGATTTAAAAAGGCGGAAGTACCAGTGTTCGCTGACCTTGCGATAGCTCGTCGAGTTTCTATCGTTCGCAAACTAGCAAATTTAAGGTGTTGTTTATAGCCTGGTGTATCATCCCACCAACCATCATTGGTTACTATAAAAACAGCATTAGCGCCATGTCGAACATATCCAGCGTAAAATTCTCCATAAATAGATTCATAACAAATCGCTGCGCCTACTTTACCAGACTCGCTAGAAAATGGTGTCCTCAGCGGCTGTGTACCGTTCCCTTCTACCGTTCCTCCAAGTTGGTTTACAATAGGTGCCACAAAGAAAAGTAAGGAAGCATAAGGGAATATTTCTGCTCCGGGAACAAATCGTCCTTTTTTATAAAATTGAATATCCTTATTTCCACTTTCCATTTGAATTGCTGCATTGTAAGCTTCTAAATGCACCACTTGTCCCGTGTTTTTATTTGGTAATTTTCTAATAGAAAACCTATCGGGAATTTCGTCTTTAAAAATTTTATACGCTCCAATCCCCATTACCAACTTTAATTTCGGATATTCTGCTAGTAATGCCTGCAATTTACGAGTAATCTCAAGTCGCCCTAACTGGTCTTTATTAATCCTACTAAAACTCGTTTCTGGAAAAACTAAATATTCCGTATTTTTCGACAATTGACTTTTAGATAATTCCAAAAATCGGTCTAAGGTCTCCAATTGGCTTACAGTAAATTTTTGATAATGGGGTTCGTAATTCGGTTGTATCACGACTACTTCCACATCTTTTCCCGTCTCTTCGTAGGTGCTATATCTCCAAATGGACAATAAAATGGGTATAAGTAATAAAGCCCCTATTTTCAATATATTCCATAATTTTATCGTCGTTTTTTCTTGCCATTTAGGCTTAGCAAACCAATTAAAAATTAATACATTCCCTAATAAAATCCATAAAGATCCCCCAAACACTCCTGTATATTCATACCATTGCACCCAACTTGGATATTGGGCAAAACTATTGCCTAAGGTTAACCAAGGCCAAGAAATTTCCCATCTCAAGTGAATATATTCAAAAACCATCCAGTTGGCAATAAAAGCGATATACATAAAATTGCGGGGCATGACCTTTCTCGTTACATGAAACAAAATGAAAGGAATGGTCATAAAAGCCGAGTTCAACCAAATAGCAATAAAACTAGCAGCAAAAGAAGATGCATTTGCTACCCAATAAGTCGAAATGATATTCCAAACCACAAAAGCATGGTAACTGTATTTGAATACTTCCCATTTGGACACCTCTGTTCGACTATCTGCTATCTCTTTTTCAACCATCAAAATCGGAACAAAACCGACAAACATTAATGGTGTTAGTGGAGATATGGGAAAACCAAAACCGAGTAATAAACCACTCAAGGTCGATAAAGCCAGCAATCTACCATTTTGGGGTAATTTGGAATACTTGTCTGCTAAGGCAATCATAATAAAACCCCAGAATCCAATGAAGAAAACTAAAGGTAAATGCCCCCATAAGGGTAAATTCCACATTTGATAACTGACAAATGCAGTGATTCCTCCTAATAATAGCAGGATTGGTAATTTGTATGGTATAATTGAGTTTTTGAACATTTCTATTTTTTCCTAAAAAAGAAGTTTTTACATAAAATCGATTCGTTCTTCGTAGTTTATTCCATTTGGTAAGGCTTTTGAAGCAAATTCCAAATGAATCACCCGTCGATTTTCATTATTTTCTGTTCGCTTTGAAGCATGATAAAGTAAAGGTTTCATCATCAAAATTCCTCCACACTTTACTTCACAAATAACTGGTTCTTCTTTATCAAAATCTAGCTTTTGGTTAATTCCATTTCTATGCGAACCGCTAATTATTTTTAATGCGCCATTTGAGCGATTACAATCATCCAAATGAATCCGAATGGTTACAATATTCTCTAGGATTTCAATAGTTGGTTGTACGTAGTGCTTTTGATTTTTTAATCGCCATTTTGAATAACCTTCTAGTTCCATTCTTTTATCTGTAACAATTGTTAAATCCTGATGCCAAGGCACTATCCAGTTTGCATTCGGTGGTTTGTCAAAATAAATGGCTTTAATCAAAAAATAATTAGCTCCGATATGTGCTTTGAAAAAGGAGATGAAATTTTGCGTAAATATCAATTGTCGACTAGCTGGTACTTTTTCAAAAAATTGACGGATAGCAAATTGCTCTTGTCCCTCTTTTGTTGACTGAATGCGTTCTATAATTTCAGTAACTTCTTTTCTTGTATATAGATTTTCTTGAATCGCAAATCCATTTTCAGTTAACTTTGCTTTCATAAAATAATTATAATGTCCAATCAATCGGGTCCAATCCATTAGATTCCAAATAGGCATTGGCTTGGGAAAAATGTTTGCTCCCAAAATACGCCCCTCCTGCTAATGGAGAAGGATGCGCTGCTTTTAGCACCAAATGTTTAGACTCGTCAATTAAGGTTGCTTTAGCCTTAGCAAAATTGCCCCAAAGCATAAATACAATTTGCTCTTTCTCCTTCGCAATTAATCGAATAACTGCATCTGTAAATTGTCCCCATCCCTTTTTTAGGTGGGAACCAGATTTTCCTGCCTCTACGGTTAGGGCTGCATTTAATAAAAAGACCCCTTGATTAGCCCATTTTGTCAAATCGCCATGATTTACAATAGGAATTCCCAAATCTGTATTTAATTCTTTATAAATATTTTTTAACGAAGGGGGCGTCCTAATTCCTTTGGGAACAGAAAAAGACAAACCCATCGCTTGATTCGGTTTGATATAAGGGTCTTGTCCTAAAATAACCACCTTTAAGTCGCTTAATGGTGTTGTATCAAAAGCATTAAAAATGAGGGAACCAGGCGGATAAATTACTTTCCCTTTTGACTTCTCTCCTTTCAAAAACTGAATCAATGCCGAAAAATAGGCTTGGTCAAATTCTGTTTGAAGAGCTAGCCGCCAGCTTTCTTCTATTTTAACAGTCGTCTCTGCCATTTATTAATTAGTTGGTGTAGTAATCTTTATCTTCCGCTCAATATAAAAAGGAATTGAAGAATAAAGAAATTTTGAACGATCCGAATATTAAATATTATTAGATCTAAACTTATAGCTTAAATACACGTTATTTTTAATCAAGAAGATTATTTTATTTTTTTAGAAAATTTAGTTATTTTATATGTTATTTGATATATTTTAAATATCTTTAAAAAGAAAAATTTATATTTACCAAATTCTTGCCTTTTATATACACTTAACATCATTCAAAGAACACAACTATAATTATTATTTTTAGAAGTGATATAATGTGACTGATATGAAGAAATTACAAAACACGATATTAGAAATTGATGGGCAACCTATTCCCGCTAAAGTGTATCAAGAATACCGAAATAATGTGCGGGTTTCTATTGGCAAAACTGCCGCTATTTTACGTTTACCTATCCAGATGGACAAAAAACAAAAGAAGAGTCAATTTGGTTGGTTTACCCGGTGGGTAGAGAAACAATTCGAGGGAAACGAAGCATTAAAAGCGCGTTTTTTTCCCAAGGTTTATAAAACAGGTGATACCATAACAGTAGGTAATCGGACTTATAACTTAGTCGTTACTTATCAGGACAGAAAAACTTTTGGAGCTAATCTAAAAAATGATACGATTTACCTTAAATTAGTTAAAGATGTACAACCACTAACGTTAAGTAAAAGTATTAAAACTTTATTAAGCAGAGTTATTGGAAAGCATTTTCATGCCGAAATTTCTCAAAGAGTTTTTGCACTCAATCAACAACATTTTCAAAAAGATATAAAAAGTGTCAATTTAAAATACAATTCTTCTAATTGGGGAAGTTGTTCTACTAAAAATAATATCAACTTATCTACCAGACTTTTATTTGCACCTAATGATGTCATTGATTATGTAATTATCCATGAATTGACCCACTTAATAGAAATGAATCACTCTGCCAAATTTTGGAAAATTGTTAAAGGTATTATGCCCAATTATAAAGAAAAAGAAAAGTGGTTGAAAGTGAATGGAGCTAAATGTGATTTTTAATTGGCGAACAAATTAGTAGTAGTAATAAGTAATAACGAAAAAATAACTTCCGCATTTGATTTTTCAATTGAATGTTTTTATCATAGGTTTTCAACCCATTACAAAAAAATCCATTTGAAAAATGCGGAACTTATTTTTTCGTCGGCTCTAAGATAAAATAAAAAGCCCTAATCCTTCAATCAAGAAGCATTAGGGCTTTATTATATCGTGTTTTCAGTATTGCTTATTCAGCAATTACCTCAAATTTAATTACGGTATCAATATCAGGGTGCAAGTTCGCTTTCGCTTTATACTCCCCTAATTCTTTAACTTCTTCTGTTACGTCAATCAATCTTCTTTCTATTTCAACGCCTAATTGGTCATTTAAAGCAGCAGCTAATTGAACGTTTGTAACACTACCAAATATTTTACCACTTGTACCTGCTTTTGCCCCAATTTTAAGGGTAGCACTAGCGATTTTATCAGAAATAGCTTTGTACTCGTCGTATCTAGCAGCTCTATCCGCTGCCTCTTTAGATTTTATTTCGTCAATTTTAGCACGGTTCTTAGCATTTGCTACCATTGCTAACTTTTGAGGAATTAAGTAGTTACGTCCGTATCCTGCTTTTACGGTCACGATGTCTAACTTATCCCCCACTTTATCTACATCTTTTAATAATATAATTTCCATTGTTATAATAATTAGTGATTAGTGATTGGTGATAAGTAACTGGTGATGAGTAATACCAAATTACTAATCACCAGTCACCAATCACTTTACTATTTAAGCAAATCTGTTACGTATGGTAACAAAGCAAGGTGTCTAGCACGCTTAATCGCTGTAGCAACTCGTCTTTGATATTTTAAAGAATTACCTGTAATTCTTCTTGGTAAAATCTTACCTTGGTCGTTTACAAATTGCTCTAGGAAATTGGTATCTTTATAATCAATATGCTTGATACCAAATTTTCTAAATCGGCAATATTTATTTCTCTTAGAACCGATTTTAGGATTGCTTAAAAACTTTATATCGTCTCTTGAAGCCATTTTAAATTCTTTTTTGGATTAATAATTAGTTGTCTTTTTTCGGAGCATCTGCTGCTGGTGCCGCTGCTGCAGGTTTTGCCTGTGGTTTCCCACCTCCTTTGTTCTGATTATTCGGACGACGCTTGTTGTTTCCTCGTCTATTGTTTCTTCCTCTATTGTCCTCTTCTACGACTTTTTTCTTTTTAACAATAGTTCCGATTTTACCAGCTCGCTTATCTTCGTTGTACTTAACACCGTATTTGTCTAGTCTTACGGTTAAGAAACGTAAAATACGCTCGTCTCGAATCATCGCTAATTCTAATTCGTCGATAATCGCACCATTTTCTACTTCAAACTCCGTACAAGTATAAATACCTGTATTTCTGTTTTTAATAGGGTAGGCTAATTGACGTAATCCAATTTCATTGTTGTGTACGATTTTTCCAGCTTTTGCTATCGAATCTGTGTACACTTTTGCTGCCGACTTTATTTCATCGTTCGACAGCGTTGGGTCCACGATGAAAGTAACTTCATAATTTCGCATTAAATAGAAGTTTGTTAGTTAAGTGAAATGTTATAAAATATCGCTTTCTTCAAAGCGGCTGCAAAAGTACAAAGTTTTTTGTGCTTTTACAAGTGTTTTAGGATGCATGAAAGCGTACTCCAATAAAAAAGCAGCCATCTGTATCTATACAAATGGCTGCTTTGGAACGGGAAATAAATAAACGCTAAGATTTAGGCTAGGTTATTTTGTTCTTAGTTCTTTTCTTGAAAACGGGAGTTATGTTGATATAATGACTGTTTTCAAGTAGAGAAATAAGGGCAAAAGAAGCAGCCTAAAATTAGTAATCTCTATTTCCTTTTGATAAGGTTTAATCTCTTGCATTCTAATTTCCTTGAATTTTTGTTTTATTTTATCATTCTTCATTTTTACTTTATTCTAAATCAAAAAATTATTAGGTTATACAATGGTTCTCTATTTCTTCAAGCCGTCTTAATACCCGCCGCATTCTCCAATCCCAACTCCTTAATACTAACCTCTCGCATCTCCACTTTCCGTATCTTCCCAGTCACCGTCATCGGAAAATCATCCGTAAACTTAACATACCGAGGCACTTTAAAATGAGCAATTTTTCCTTTACAAAAAGCCTTAATATCCTCCCCTGTACAAGTCTCCCCTTCTTTTAACTTCACCCAAGCCATTATTTCTTCGCCAAATCGTTTGTCAGGAACTCCAATAACTTGCACATCGCTCACTTTTGGATGTTGGTATAAAAATTCCTCAATCTCTCTAGGGTAGACGTTTTCCCCTCCTCGAATCACCATGTCTTTTATTCTACCCACGATATTCAAATACCCTTCCTCATCCATTACTGCCAAATCTCCCGTGTGCATCCAACGTGCCGCATCTATTGCTTCTGCTGTTTTTGCATCATCATTCCAATAGCCCAACATCACACAATAGCCTCTAGTACATAGTTCCCCTTTCTCTCCTCTTTGAACGGTTTGGCCAGTTTCTGGATTAATGATTTTTATTTCCGTATGCGGTAATACTCGTCCGACGGTACTCACTCGTTTGTCCAATGGCGCATTATGTCTCGTCTGTGTACTAACAGGACTTGTTTCCGTCATACCATAGGCAATTTCTACCTCATTCATATTCATTAAAGTATTCACTTTTTTCATTACTTCTACTGGGCAAGGAGAACCTGCCATGATACCCGTTCGCAAAGTACTCAAATCGTATTTTTCAAAATCGGGATGCTCTAATTCTGCAATAAACATAGTAGGTACGCCAAATAAGGCGGTCGCTTTCTCTGCTTCTACCGTTGCTAAAACGGAGGTTGGTTCAAATCCTTCATCGGCATAAATAATGGTTGCCCCATGTGTTACACAGCCTAAATTACCCATCACCATTCCAAAACAATGATATAAGGGTACTGGAATCACTAATCTATCTTCACTCGTAAATCGCATAATTTCGGAGACCAAATAGCCATTATTTAAAATATTATGATGGCTTAAAGTTGCGCCTTTGGGGTAGCCTGTCGTGCCACTTGTATACTGGATATTAATAGGTTCATCCGCCGACAAAGTACTTTGAATAGCGGCTAAATCTGCTGCATTTTTTTGTGCCGACAATTTTAAAAAATCCTCCCAACTATGCATCCCTGCCGAGGAAGCACTATGCAACCGAATGACTGATTTAAGTTGTGGTAATTTAATGGAATTAAGCTGACCAAATTTATTGGTATTTAATTCTGGTGCTAGTTCATACAACATTTTGGTATACTCCGAAGTCTTGAAACTCGTAGCCGTGACAATACAAACACACCCTGATTGATTCAGCGCATATTCCAATTCATGCAAACGGTAACTTGGATTAATATTCACTTGTATCGCACCTATTTTGCTGGTCGCAAATTGCACTATCGTCCACTCCGCACAATTGGGTGCCCACACCCCTACTCTATCCCCTTTTTGAATACCAATGGCTAAAAATGCTTTGGCACATTCATTAACTTTTTCTTGAAATTGGCGATAGGTATATCGGATGTTTTGATGTCTGGAAATCAAAGCTTCTTTGTTAGGATATTTATTCGCTGTTTGGTCAAATAAATCACCAATGGTGATGCCTAGTAAAGGTTTATCGCTGGTGCCGCAGGTGTAACTTAGTGCCATATTGATGGTTTTATAATGATTATTTGAATGCTAAAGACAAATATCCGTGTCCCTTCAATTATCCGTGGTATTAATTTCTACCACGGATAATTAAAGGGACACAGATAATTATTATTTTTTATCTCAGAATTTAATTGATGCTTAATAGTATATCAAAAAATAAAAGTTTTAACTTAAAAGTATCATTTTTAACCTTCAACTAAAAAAATAGTTAAAAAGATTACCTAGATACTATTTTATTCTCTAGTTTCGCCAAAGGGATAATTAATTCAAATCGGTAGTAAACCAGCCAACGACCGTCGGTTTTGGCTAACTAATAGCAACATTTTCAGGCCTAAAGGCCTTTGACGGGAAAGCCTGAAGGCTTTACTACCAGTTTTTCACATTGTCCGTAATTTGGATTAATTATTAAACTACCCTAAAATTAAAATTTTATTTTTAATCAATTATAACCTGTTATGAAAAGACTGTTATTTTTTGGTCTTGCTATGCTATTCACCTTAGCGACCTATGCACAAATTAATGCTAAGCTATTTAAGTACTTAGATGTCTCTGATACTCAAATTACCTTTGTCTACGGAGGCGATATTTGGTTAGCCGATAAAACGGGCGGTACCGCTATTCCCTTGACTAATTCTCCTGGGGAAGAATCTTATCCTAAATTTTCGCCTGATGGCAAACATATTGCCTATACTGCCGAATATAGGGGAAACATGGATGTTTATGTGGTTTCCGTCAATGGAGGTTTACCGACAAGAGTAACTTACCAATCTCATCCTGACCGCATGATAGATTGGCATCCAGATGGCGAACATTTATTATTTGCCTCTCGCCGAGAAATGGGACAACGTTCTTCTCGTCAATTTTTTAAGGTGTCTAAAAACGGAGGTTTAGCGGAAAAACTCGCTATCCCATACGGAGAATTAGCCAGTTATTCTCCTGATGGAAATAAACTCGCTTACATTACTAAAATTACTGAAAACTATCCTTTCAAAAGATATAAAGGGGGCTTGGCTTCTGATGTGTTAATCTGGGATTTAGCCTCCAATACTGCCGAAAACATCACCAATAATGAAGTGAATGATGGAAAACCTGCATGGGCTGGTGATAAAGTTTATTTTTTGTCCGACCAAGGGGCGAATTTTCGATTAAATCTATGGGCTTATGATACTAAAAGCAAAACGAGTAAACAAATAACGGAGTACGCAGATTTTGATATCTCTTTTATGTCGGCAGGCCCAACTGAATTGGTCTACGAAATGGGTGGACAGCTCTATTTAATGGATTTACAAAATGAACAATCTACGCCTGTTAATATCAATGTCATCAGTGATTTGTCTATTGAAATGGAGCAACGAAAAGATGTCAGTAAAAACATCTCCAATATGACCGCTTCTCCAGGTGGTAAACGAATCGTTTTTGAAGCAAGAGGCGAGTTATTCAATGTGCCTGTAAAGGAAGGATACAGCATGAATATGACCAATTCTAGTGGCGCTTTTGACCGTTCTCCTGCTTGGTCACCAGATGGAAAGCATATTGCTTTTTGGAGTGACCAGTCTGGTGAGAATGAGATTTATTTACAGGTTCCAGATGGCTCAGAACCAGCAAAAAAATTGACCAGTAGAAATGGTGGTTATGGTTATCAATTAAACTGGTCACCTGACAGTAAGCACATCGCTTTTATTGATGAAAAAAATAATATTTCTACGGTGAACGCTAAGTCGGGTGCTAGTACGATAGTGGATAAAATGATTTGGAATGTGGGACATGGTAGTCGAGGAGGTTATGAAATTGCTTGGTCACCTGACTCAAAATGGCTGACCTATGCCAAAAGAATGGACAATGCTCACGGTGCTATTTATGTGTATAATATAGACACAAAAAAAGGGCAAGCTGTGACGAGCA
Source organism: uncultured Saprospiraceae bacterium (assembly GCA_964392805.1). Lineage (GTDB taxonomy): Bacteria > Bacteroidota > Bacteroidia > Chitinophagales > Saprospiraceae > JAFMDF01. The sequence continues at coordinate 422 of CAYMSC010000214.1, read as the reverse complement.
GTTTCTATAGTAATTTTGACCCAATTTTCAGCGCAGATGGCAAATATTTATATTGTCACAGCGACCAAGAATTTAGGCCCCATTATTCAGATATGGGTGATGGAACTTGGGTTTATCCCAACGCTACTAAAATTGCTGTTATAAGTTTGACCAAAGATGCACCCAATTTGATGGCCCCAAAAAATGATGATTTAGCTATCGAAGAGAAGGATGCGGAAAAAATGGAGGATAAATTACCTGCCAATCTTAAAAAGAATAAGAAAAAAGAGGGGGATAAATCAGAAAAATCTAAAAAGGAGGAAGCTCCAGTAGTAAAAATTGATTTTGATAATATTGAATCTAGATTAAGATTATTATCTCCAAAAGCGGGGAATTTTGGTGGCTTATTTTCTTTTAAAGACAAGCTGTTATTTATTCGTAGT
>CAYMSC010000213.1:0-10313 GCA_964392805.1 uncultured Saprospiraceae bacterium | reverse complement strand
TGCAACAATCGCCTCTCTCTTTTTTAATAATTATCTTATCAACTTCAACTTCAACTTCAACTTCAACCTCAATTTCAATCTCAACTAAGAACACGACTCAAAAGAACGACCTATAAAATCTCGTCATCCTGTATAAGAACACGGCCTAGAACAAATCCCAAAAGAACAACCTACAAAATCCCGTCATCCTGTATTTTTTTTGTAATTTTCCACCATGAATCTTACGCATCAAAATAGTAGAATAATTTTTGGGTTGAAGGTCAAGCAATTGCGTATAGCGCAGGGCCTATCTTTTGCCCAATTATCCGAAGTAGCAGGTATGTCTGTTTCCTATCTCAATGAGATAGAAAAGGGGAAGAAGTCGCCAAAGATGGATAAGATTAATACAATAGCGGAGGCATTAGGGACCACTTACGATGAATTGATTTCTCCAGTATTACCGGGCAAATTAGCTGCTTTAGGAGAGTTACTGCATTCCAATTTTTTAAATGAACTCCCTTTAGATTTATTTGGTATCGAACTGTCCAAAGTCGTAGATATTATAGCCAATGCTCCTTTGCGGGTAGGTGCTTTTATTTCGACTTTAGTCGAGTTGTCGAGAAACTTTGAGTTCAAAGAAGAGAATTTTTATTTTAATGCTGTTCGTGCCTATCAGGAATTACATTATAATTATTTTGAAGATATAGAAAAGTCGATAGCCCAGTTTATCAAAACCTATAAATTACCAACCAATAGGGCGGTGCCCGTTAATTTTTTAGCAAGTATTTTAAAAAAACATTTTGGGTATGAAATAGTAGAGGATGACATGAAGAATTATCCAGAATTGAACCATTTACGGTCAATTTTTATACCTAGAAAAAAGAAATTGTTGCTAAATCCACAATTGAATGAAAAACAAAAAGCACTACAATTAGGAAAAGAATTAGCTTATAATTATTTAAAACTAAAAGAACGCATTTATACCTCTTCGTTCCTAAAAGTGAATAATTTTCAGATAGTATTGAATAATTATATTGCGGGCTACTTTGCGGTAGGCCTATTGGTACATCGAGACAATTTTCAAAAAGATTTAGCCTATTGGTTTGAACAGCCGACTTGGGATAAATCTTATTTATTGAAATTGTTATTAAAATATGATGTGTCACCCGAAGTGTTATTTCAGCGTTTTAATATTTTACCACAGGATTTTGACATGCCCAAAATGTTTTTTATGCGCATGATACATGACCCTGCCAAAGATACTTTCCACATAGATAAGGAGCTACATTTAAACCGCCAACACGAGCCCCATGCGAATAATTTAGATGAACATTATTGCCGCCGTTGGTTATCTATCAGTCAATTAAAAAGCTTAACAAAAAATACTCAATCGACGGGACAAGTAGAGGTTGGCTTACAATTTTCAAAATACACAGAAACAGAGGACGAATATATTTGTTTTACGATTGCCCGTCCTGCTTACTTCCCATCGACCAAAAATGTGAGCGTTACTATCGGTTTATTAGCAGACAAGGAATTAAAAGAAAAGATTAAATTTTTGGACGACCCTGCCATTCCAAGAAAAAGAGTAAGTGTAACTTGCGAGCGATGTCCAATAATAGATTGTAAGGAGCGAATTACCCCACCTACAGTAATAGAAAATAGAAAACACAAACTAAAAATGACGGAAGCTTTAGACGAGCTAATGAAATAGTGGTGAGTGGTAAATTGCAAGTGGTAGCGGCTGTATCAAAAGACAGAGAATCTAGTTTCTCCTTTACCAAACAGAAAAAACAGTATTCATTTCTATTTGATTATTAAGAATTTTTGTTTTATAGTTTGTAGCCCCGAATCTATATTCGGGGACTTATGAGACAGCCTCTCACCACTTACAATTATATTAATTGCTTAACATAACAGGCATTACCAACATCAAGATTTCTACATTTTCCGTCTCTTCTAATGGGACTAAAATGCCTGCGCGAGTAGGACCTGATAATTGAATTTTTACTTCATCAGATTCTAAGACCCCTAACATTTCTGCTAAGAACTTAGCATTAAAGCCGATATTCATTGGGTCTCCGTTGAAGGTACAAGTTAATTGCTCGGTCGCCTCGTTGGAAAAATCCAAATCTTGTGCAGATACGGTCAAGCTACCATCTTGAATATTTAGAATAACCTGATTGGTTGTTTTATTAGCATAAATAGCAATCCGCTTCAGAGAACTTTGAAAGTCCGTTCTATTAACGACTAACTCATTTGGATTGTCTACGGGAATGACTGCATTATAATCGGGGTAGCGTGCATCAATCAATCGACAAACCATTTTGATATTGTCAAAAGCAAAGAAGGCATTCGCTTTATTAAAAGCAACTTTTACGTCGCCATCTCCAGGTAGTGCATTTTTTAATAAATTTAATGCTTTTTTAGGCACAATAAAAGTAGTTGAAATCTCACTCTTTAAGTTATTAAAAGTGTACTTAACCAATTTATGAGCATCGGTAGCCACCAAGATAACTTTATTAAAGTCTACTTGGAAATAGACCCCTGTCATGGCTGGACGCAACTCATCATTGCTCGTTGCAAATAAGGATTTAACAATCCCTTGATTCAAAACAGGTGCGCTTATATCTAAGGAGTCGGTCCCTTCGTCATCAGGAATTCTAGGAAAATCCGCCCCATTTTCTCCTGCTAGTTTATATTTACCATAGGCAGAAGTGATTTCAATCGCAAAAGTTTCCTCATCAATCGCAAAAGTAATGGGCTGTTGAGGCAATGCTTTTAAGGTGTCTAAAAGAATCCTTGCGGGAATAGCTATCGTACCATTAGTGTCTGCCATGACTTCTACCTCTGTCACGATGGTCGTTTCCAAATCAGTAGCAGTGATTGTTAATTGATTATCATTAATGGTAAATAAAAAATCTTCCAGAATAGGTAAGACTGGATTAGACCCAATTGCACCTCCTGCAATTTGTAGTTGGGCTAATAATTCAGAAGAAGAAATACTGAACTTCATGATAGATTGGTTTATTAGTTAATTAGTGCTTAATATCTAATACCTTTGCAGTAATAGATGCTTGTAGGTACGTTTTTAAGTCCGCAATATGTGCAAAAAACAAAAATACAATCTATTCTCAACTTTTGAGGTATAAAGAAATCAACATAATGTGGATAACTTTTTGGAAGTGTTGATAAGTAGGGGTTTAAATAGAACACTTTAGTTGTACTGCGGAGTTTATTTTTTATAAAAAATTGATTGTTAATTAGTTAAGCTGTATTTGGATATATTTACATTAGCACCTTTCAGTAGTATTTACTGTGTATAAGTACTTAATTTTAGTATTAGAAAAATAGGTTTTAGATTTAAAGTATGATAAATAGAAAAATTGCACCACCAATTAAGCGAATTGAGAAATTACATTTACCGAAACCCAAAAAGACCAAACTGTCTAATGGGATTCCTGTCCATATTGTCAATATGGGAACTCAGGCCGTTTTGAAATTGCATTTAGCATTTAGGTCAGGTCGACCTTTTGAACAAAAAAGATTAATCGCCAAAGCCACTTCTAGTTTACTAAAAGAGGGGACTGCTAACTACACTTCAGCAGAAATTGCCGAGCAAATAGATTTTTACGGTGCGACTTTATCGACCCCGACTAATTTAGATAATTCTAATTTGGTTTTTTATTCTTTGAATAAACATTTTGCTACCTTGATTCCATTGGTAGCAGAGCTATTAATGAACCCCGTTTTTCCCCAATCAGAATTAGATACGTATATAGAAAATAACAAACGTAGGTTACAAGTAGATTTGACCAAAAATGATGTGGTGGCTTATCGGAAAGTGACGGAGTACATATATGGTGCAGACCATCCCTATGGCTATAATAGTGACGAACAGACTTATAACCGAATCAAAAGAACAGATCTAGTCAAGCATTTTCAAAAACATTATAATGCTCGAAATTGCGAATTATTTATTAGCGGGCGTGTGACGGATGAAGTGATACAGTTATTAGACCAATACTTAGGACAATTGCCAGTAGGTCGAAAGAGTAGGATGACCAAATTTAACCTCACTACGGAGGTTCCCGAAAAAAGGCATATAACGATTCCCAATTCAATGCAAACGGCTATTCGGATAGGAAAGCGAATGATAAGAAGAACGCATCCAGATTTTGCAGGATTTACGGTATTGAATACTATTTTAGGCGGTTATTTTGGGTCGAGACTAATGATGAATATTCGGGAAGATAAAGGCTATACCTATAACATTTATTCTACTCAAGATACGATGCTAAAGGATGCTTGTTTTTATGTCGCTACGGAAGTAGGGAATGAATTTGTGGACGCTGCCAAAAAAGAAATTTACAAAGAAATTGACCGATTGCGGAATGATTTGATCACAGAAAGTGAATTACAGATGGTTCGGAATTATATGCTTGGGAATATGCTCAATATGGTAGATGGCCCATTTCGTGTGGCGGATGTGGTAAGGACGATGGTTTTAAATAAAATGCCTTATAGTACTTTTGATAAATTGATACATACGGTTAATACGGTTTCAACGCAAGAACTAAGAGATTTAGCACAAAAATATTTGACGACCGATGATATGTGGGAGGTAACAGTAGGGTAGGTAAGGATTTAAAATCAATTGATTGTAACTAATCAAACCTTTCAGTTAGTTCGGATGTGAAGGAGTGGATTAGGTTTTAACAAAAAATTAGCATAACTCCCCCAAGTAAACACTTGATTTTTTTTGGTTTTTTAAATATTTTTCTTGCAGAGAATAGATAATTATTAGAGAATAAAATTCCCTAGATATGAACAGAAAAATACTTTTTTTATTCCTTTTTTTACCACTCTTTGGCTATGCTCAAATTTCGGATAAGCAACAAGCCGAATTGAATGCTTTGAATAATTATATTCAATTTACTAATGAAAGTACGCATGGATTGATGACCGCTCATCGATTGTTTGAAATATTTAATCAAACAGTGAATAAATATGTAGACTTAGAAAGTAATCAGCTTAATTTATTTAGTAATGCTGACCTGTCTTTAAATATATTTGACGATGCGCAATTTTCTGATAAAAAGACCGCTTATCAATGGTATGAAAAAGCTAAAAAGGAAAGTCGACAATTATCTGGTGCAGTTCCACTGAATCTAGAGTTGGAGAAACTAAAAAAGACAATTGATAGAATCAATTCTTTACGGTTTGAATTAGAAGAATTGACAAATGAGGAGGATTTGAAAAATAAAAAAAATCTAGCGGGGATTTATAAGAAAATGGAAGAATGTGTTGCTTTATATGATGAATTTAATAGCATCAAAAAACGACTAATTAGCACTATTGAAAAACAATTTGCCGTATTGGGAATAGCGAATGATAATAAAGAATTAGGAAATATTATCGCTATTCATGAGAATATTAGGGCATTTTTAGAAGGCGTGAGAGCAGAGGACCAAAAGAACTTAGTCGCTTTGGGACAACACTTGAAAAATAATTTAGCTACCGCAAAAAGTTTTAATATTTCGGACCACATTTATCAGAATGTATTACAAAAAGCGACCTCTTTTTCAAAGGTCGCACAGAAATATTTAGACGGTGTACCATTTCCTTCTGATTACCAATTATACGGGAATACCTACTACTACTATAATGTAGAAATGGTCGCTAAATTTAATCGGTATGGCTCTGGTTTAGTGACAGATTTAAATGAATGGATTACTGATAAAAAGCATCCTGCTTTACTCCAATTAGAAGAACCTCATTTTTTTAAGGTGCTTTATCCAAAGCGAGAAGTACCAAAAGTAGCAGAAGTAAGCACGATTCAGCCAGGTAAATTACCTTCTAAATTACCAACAACATTAGATAATAGAAATGTAGTGGTCAAGCAAAAAAAGATGTCGGTAGAAGGCGAAAGTATTACTATTGAAGTGTATGATCACCAATTAGCGGATGGAGATATTATTTCTTTAAATTATAATGGGCACTGGATTTTGGAAAATTTTCAACTACGCCGTAGGGCAAGAAAAATGACCTTGCCACTAAAACCTACCAACGATAATTACTTGATTTTGCATGCGGTCAATTTAGGAAGTAAACCGCCAAATACCGCTACGCTTTCTTATATTTATAAAGGTGAAAAGAAGCGAATTGTGATGGAATCGAATATGAATGAAAGTGAAATGATTCAGATTAATATTGAGGAATGATTTGGTGACTGGTTGACTGGTGAATAGTTGGGCAACTTACTGGCTAGATATTTTAAAAAACTTACCTTTGAGTTTTTTAAAATTGAATTCAAAATAGCCGTTCAATGAATCAGCAAGAACTAGCTGCCCTTTGTGAAACAACCATCCAAATCGTCACCGAAACAGCCGATTTTTTACGAACAGAATTAGGCAAAGTAAAAGCCGCTGCCATCGAAACCAAAAGCTTAAATAGCTTAGTAAGCTATGTAGATAAAACAGCTGAAAAACAACTGGTTAGCAAATTAAGTAAAGCCTTACCCAATTCTACTTTTCTCACCGAAGAAGAAACCGTCGAACAAACCAAAGGCGAATACCGATGGATTATTGACCCGCTAGATGGAACGACTAATTTTCTACATCAAGTACCAATGTTTGCAGTTAGTGTGGCTTTACAGCATCATGACGAGACCGTTTTGGGTGTGGTCTATGAAGTCAATCGTTCGGAATGTTTTTATGCGTGGAAAGATGGAGGCGCTTTTTTAAATGACCAACCAATAAATGTAAGTACGACCAAAACCTTGGGCGAATCTTTATTAGCGACAGGCTTTCCTTACTATGATTTTAAATGGATAGACCCTTATTTGGAAGCCTTCCGGCATTTTATTCAAAGTACGCGGGGTATACGACGTTGTGGGGCAGCAGCCGTTGATTTAGCCTATGTGGCTTGTGGTCGATTTGATGGATTTTACGAGTATAGTTTAAGTGCTTGGGATATGGCAGCAGGCGTAATTCTGATTCAAGAGGCAGGCGGAGAAGTAGCTGATTTTTTTGGTGGGAATAATTATTTATTTGGCAAAAATATCATTGCGGGAAATCCCGCTATTTTTAAAGAGATAAGTGAGGTCGTACAGCCTAAGTTTGTAGGATTGGAGGAAGGGTAGAAATTTATAAGTTAAGGGCTAATTTAGCGCAAAAAAAATCCCTATCTTCCATTTTTATTTATTATTCTGAACGAACTACCAAATATGAAATTATTTACTTATAGCTTGATTTTTCTCTTCTTAATCCTAAGTTGTAATAACAGCACTAATCCAAATCAGGAAAAGGAAAAGTCGACAACCGCCAAAACTAAAAACGAAGTACTTGTTTTAGGAACAATCCACGGTAGTCATTTGACCGAAGAAATTTATAATTTAGAAGTACTACGTTCCTTAGTTCAAAAAATTGACCCTGACTTCATTTTAACAGAAATTCCACCAGACCGTTTTCCAATAGCAATGAAAGAATTTCAGGAAACGGATAGCATCAGAGAGCCTAGAGTTAAGCGGTTTCCAGAATATATTGATGTGATTTTTCCATTATCCAAGTCAATGAAATTTAAAATGATTCCTACCGCTGGTTGGACCAGACCTATGGCAGATGCTCGAAGTAAAAAATTGAGAGAAATTAGGGAAGACCCTACTCGGAAAAAAGACTGGGAACGATACACGCAAGCTAACGCTAAAGCTGATTCTTTAATGAATGCAACAGGAAAAAGGTATGACCCTTATTGGATAAATACGGATGAATATGACCAGTTAGCAGAAATTAGATTAGGGACTTATAATGAATTATTTAATGAGGAATTAGGATTAGGTGGATGGGACAATATCAATGTTGCTCACTTTTCCCATATTGCTAAAGCTTTAGACGACCATCAATATGAAGGCAAACGCTTTTTAATTACCTATGGCGCAGGTCATAAAGGTTGGTTTTTACGAGCCTTAAAGAAACGAGCGGATATTAAAATTGTAGAATTGGCGGATATTGTGCCGAATGATAAGTGATTAGACGGTATGGAAAAGTAATGTAACTAATTGATTTTTAACAATTTGTGATTTTGTGAATTTAAAAATGACGGTATAGTTGCTGAAAAATGTTTTTAATAAAGATAAATCTATGGTTTAGATTTGTTATTGAAAAGCTGAAATAAGAGCTTGTTGGGAATTATTAATAACTAGTTCGAAATCAGCAACCATTTTTAGACCAATTTTAGTCAAATTTCACAAAAGCATATTATGAAAAATCAGTTATTAATTTTTATAGCTATTATAGGTGGGGTATTTTTCCTTACTTATTGTGGGAGTGTAGAGAACGATGCTACTGTTCCTAAATCAGTATCATTAGCCACCAATATGCCACCAACACCCTCAGGTGATTTTAAAGCAGTAGCTATGCCTTCTGTATTAGCAAATGGAGAAGCTTTTCCATTAGATTCTAATATCGTTAATAGTTGGGTCGCAAAATCTAATCCCGATTATAATGGGCATGAGCAAAATGCGAATATGATTAGTCATGGTTGGGCATTATGGGCAGGCTTAACACAAGTATTAGATACAGATTCTACTAGAGCCAATGAGACGGGCACACCAAGACCAATGCGTCGATATGAAACTTGGTATACCCCACAAGATGTAATGGAAGCTATTGATTCAAATACCCCTGTGAATCAATTAAAAAGAGATAGAGGTGCTTTAGATGTCAGAAAACCTTTTGGGCATAACGTAAGAGCAGGAGGCGTAGTAGGAAAATCTAAATATAACCCTTCTACCGCATCGTATATTTATAATCAGAAATTTTTAGATAAAAATCTGTCGACGCTAAGTAATTTAGCAAAAAAAGATGAAATTTCAAGCATTGTATTACCGAGTGAAAGTATTATCTTAAAACCAGCACATTGGGTGTTGACGGAGGGAATTAAGGTGACTGTCAATACAGATGTAGACTGGCAAGAGAGTCATAAAGATAAATACGAAGAACAAAAAAAATATAAGGGATTGTATAAAATTCCAATTTGGGGCGGTTCAACAGATGGCGGGTCACCAGTAACAGATTTTTCTGACTATATTTTTATTACGAAAGAAGCGACAAATCCATTGATTGATAACAAGAAATGTTTTCACGTTAATAGTTTTATTCATCATGAATTGGATGAAGAAGAAGCCCACTTTTTTAATAGAGTCATCAAAAGAGCAGAAGATGAATTAAATAGTGAGAAGAACGATACAGCTGTGGTTGGTGACCAAATAATTTTAATTGCCATGCACGTTGCTACTAGAGAAATTTCTAAATGGACTTGGCAATCTTATTTTTGGATGCCGGATTCAAAACAGGCTACTAGCCCCAGTTCAACTGCCATAGTTGAAGGAAAGAAGACATTGAAAGCAGGTAGTTTGGATAAAGCAGCCAATAATTATGCGATGACGATTGCCTATAATATGGTTGCACCCGCACAAGGAGATACCTATGCTAAGAATTTTGATATAGCGAATGTAAGGTCTATTTATGCACAAAATCCCTATATCGAAGGACCATTTACTAGACAAGTTTTTGCGCAGCAAGAAGGATTGTTAAAGACGCATTATCCCGATAATTTCAAAAAATATTTTATCAAAACCAATGTCGATGGTGTCACCTCTAATTGTATGAGTTGCCACAGTCAAGCAAGTCTAGTGTCTAATCCAAATTACAATGGAGGATTGGGTTTTATGGCTAACCAATATGTAAGTAGAGATGCAAAATGGTTTGTTGGTACGGTCCAAACAGATTTTGTATGGAGTTTAAGTGGTTGTTGTGAGAATAACCCTGATGGTGATAAGAGAAGAAAGCCGCAATAGAAAACGGTAAGTTTGGTAAATGCAAAGGAATGCGATAGAAATAATTTTTGCATAATCTAGAGCTTCCAGAACTTTGAGTTTTGGAAGCTCTTAGCATTTTCAATATGATTATTTATTTCCAGCGCTAATAATAAATTCTTTAGTAACGGTCAAAAAATAACTTCGACATTTTGAATGAGGCTGTCTCATAAGTCGTTTTTTGAAAAATTCACCAAATAAAATTCTAAATCTTCTTTTTTGCATAGATTTTTCCCCCTTCGGAGGGGGTTAGGGGGAGGATTTCGATATTTTATTCGGTTTTAAAATTCACTTTTTACTTATGAGACCTTCTCATTTGAACCTCAAATGACGGATTTATTATTTCAGCGTTACTTAGGAGATTATCGATTCCTTAAAAGGAGACACTTTTGCTTTTGGTCCTTCTCCTACCTTGCTCGCATTAAAAATGTCTATTCTAATAGGTTGTTGTCTACAA
>CAYMSC010000212.1:0-10313 GCA_964392805.1 uncultured Saprospiraceae bacterium | reverse complement strand
CTTTTCAGCTTGGTTTTGAAGATGCTTCCGCTTTCTCTAATTACTTTAAAAATAGAATGAATATTACGCCAGGACAGTTTCGGGAAATATATATTAAGCAATAAGATTATCCATCCCTAATTAAAGGAATTATTCGCAAGATATAGGGAAATTTAATGTAACAATATTAAACTATATAGCTCTAATATTGGTCTACTGTAATAGTTAGGAACAGGTAAAATATAACCTGCTCCCTTATATCAATGGTTCATGAAGGTTTTTGGTATACGGTATACACAGTTTGAATCAGAATAAATTGAAAATAAAGAATTTGTGAGTTAATTTTAGGCTGAACTTAATAAAAGGCAAGTGTGGAGAATCCCCACACAACCAAATAATTAAAAATTATCTTTCAAATTCCCTATTAAGCATAAGATTATTATAAAATTACTTCACGAACCATTGTTATATAAAAATTTCAAAAATAAGCGTATGATTATTCGATATATCAAAACCGTTTTTTTTGCAGGGTTATTTCTCTTAACTTCTGCTTGTGCTAATTATCAATTACATCAGGCTACTGGAACTGATAATTGGAAAAACAATCAACCTCCTGACAATCAATCCATCACCCATAGTATGTTCCTCATTGGTGGCGCAAATGGAACAACCGCAGCACCCACTTTGCAACTTTTAAAGCGGCAATTAAGTCGAGCAACGGAAAAGAGTTCTGTCTTGTTTTTAGGAAATAATCTTCCAACGGAGGGAATGCCTTCCAAAGGCAAGAAACTCAAACGAAAAGCGGCTGAAGTAGCATTACAAGCACAGATAGATGTATTGAGTGAGTTTAGAGGGCGTCCTATTTTTATCCCAGGAAACCAAGATTGGTCAAAATATGGGTTGAAAGGGTTAAGAAGACAAGAAAAGTTTATTGAATCCACTTTAAACAAAGAGGTTGAGTTGGAAGAAAATTGGACCAATTACTTTTTACCAGATGGCGGCTGTCCAGGACCTGTTGAGATAGAAATCAATGACCAATTAGTGGTGATAGCTATTGACTCCGAATGGTGGTTGATGGATTGGAATAAAGAACCTAAAATCAATCATGGTTGTGAGGTCGTAAGTCGGGAGGCTTTTGCATTATTAGTTGCCGATGTTTTGAAAGACCACAAAAATAAGAATGTAGTTATTGCAGCACATCATCCATTACAAAGTAATGGTAGTTATGGCGGTAAATATACCCCCAAAGACCACATTTTTCCACTAACTGCTTTTTCGGATAATTTATATTTACCCTTACCCGGTATAGGGACCTTATTTACACTTATCAGAGGTACAGGAATGACTCGGCAAAATGTGGCTAATGCTAATTATAGAGCTTTTAAAGATGCCATGATACATGCAGTTGGAGATAGAAAGGATATGATTTTTGTAGGGGGACATGAGCAAAGTTTAGAGTACCACAGAGAAAAGGGACAACATATTATCGTAAGTGGTTCTGGGAGTAAAAAAACAGCGACAGCTAATGATGGAGACTCAATTTTTAGTTATGGAGAAAATGGTTTTGCCAAAATTGATTTTTATGAAGATGGCGCTGCTTGGGTAGAATTTTGGACGGCTAATGAAGGTGGAGCAGCAGGTAAATTATTATTTCGGTATCAAATGAAAAAAGGATTACCCAAACCTTCGATAGATAAAATACCAACCAATTTTCCAGAGTACGAAAGTAAAATGGAAACTTCTAAGCAGTTTGCCATTAAAACGTCCGTTAAACGAAAAACAAAGTTTCAAACCGCTATGCTAGGCGAACATCACCAAGATGTTTATTTAGAGAAATTCGACTTTCCAGTATTAGATTTAGCTACTTTTAAAGGAGGGTTGACGGTTATTAAAAAAGGAGGAGGAAAGCAAACGAATTCCTTACGATTTTCAGACCCCAATGGAAAGGAATATGTGATGCGGTCACTTACTAAGGATGAATCTAGAAGTGTGCCTTATCCTTTTAATAAAATGGCATTGGTGACCACCTTATTTCAAGACAATTTCTTGGGTAGTCATCCCTTTGCACCGCTTGCAGTTTCGCCTTTAGCAAAAGCGGCGAATGTTTACCATGCCAATCCAAATATCTATTATGTACCAAAACAACCCGCATTAAGTTTTTATAATGAAACATTTGGTGGAGAAGTTTATATTGTAGAAGAAAGAGCCTCTAAAAGTTGGACAGAATCGGAAAGTTTTGGAAATGCGGATAAGTTTATTAGTACTTATAATTTATCTCAAAAGATGGAAAAAAATCACCATCATCGAGTAGACCAAAATTGGGTCGCTCGTAGTCGAATTTTTGACCTGCTAATTGGTGATTTTGATAGACATGATGACCAATGGCGTTGGACGGTAACGGAGAAAGGACCTGATTTGAAAGAATATCGACCAATCCCTAGAGATAGAGATCAAGCATTTAGTAAGTATGATGGTTTTGTAGTTAAATTATTGTCTCCTTATAATGCACTTTTACGCCAATTGGCAGATTATGATAAACCTATAGAAAATTTTACTTGGGCAACTTATAATAGTCGATTTTTTGACCATAGTTTTTTAAATGAATTATCGCTCCAAGATTTTAGAAAAGAGGCGCTAACTATCCAGCATAATTTGACAGATGAGGTGATAGAAAATGCTTTCAGACAATTTCCAGAAAGGGTTTATGAAATCTCTGCGGAAGATTTGATGAAAGCCCTAAAAACTAGAAGAGATAATTTGCTAGAGATAGCGGAAGAATTTTATAAAAATTTATCTAAAAAAATAACCATTCATGGCTCTGAAAAAAAGGAATACTTTGAAGTTATTCGCAAAGACAACGAACATACAGAAATAAATATGTATGCCTTAAAAGGGGGTAAAAAGAAGGAGCGATTATATCATCGAATCATCAAAACTTCTGAAACAGACGAAGTCTTTCTATATGGTTTAGGGGATGATGATATTTTTAAGATTAGTGGTTCTGTAAATAAAGGAGTTGTGATTAGAGTCGTTGGAGGTCAAGGAAAAGATGAATTTATTGACGAATCAAAAGTAGACGGAATTGGTAAGAAAAACCACATTTATGATAGTGAAAAAGGAAATAAATTACGATTAAATTCGGAGAGTAAAGACCGTACTAGCAACGTGACAGAACATAACATATATGACCGATTGGGTCAGCAATATGATGAAAATACTTTTCTGCCAATACCACAACTCGGTGTTAATGCAGATGATGGTTTTCTGTTAGGATTTGGAGGTATTTCTACCAAATTTGGTTTTAATAAAACTCCTTATGCCCAAAAACATAGTTATGCTTTAAATTATGCTTTCGCAACGAAAGGTATCAACTTCATTTATAGCGGTGAATTTATTGGAACTAATAATTATTGGGATTTTGTGGTCAATGGAGAATTGAGAAACAAACGCTATTCTTTTAATTATTTTGGCTTAGGAAATGATACGGAACAAGTCATAGACGAGATTGATTTCTATCGAGTCCGTCAAAGTTTTACCGCTTTAGATTTTGGTTGGCAAAGACGATTTGCATCCAATAATGGTCGTTTTTCTATTCGACCTTCTGTACTTGGGACAGAGATTGAGAGAACAGATGGACGATTTATCACTCAAGATGATAATGGTTTGACAGATGAAGATTTTCAAAAAAAATGGTATGGAGGACTAAAAACAGGGCTGAATTATCTACAAGTGGATAATCCAGTTTCTCCTAGAGATGGATTTAGTTTTAATGCCGAAATAGATTACCATACCAATATCAACAGGATAAAAAGAAATTTTACCAATTTTAGAACAGATTTTACATTTTATAAATCACTTGACAAGAAACGACGGGCCATTTTTGCTTCCCGTATTGGCGCAGAGACTGTTAGAGGTAATTATGATTTCTTTTTTGCACCTACTTTAGGGCAGAAAGAAAATATCCGAGGTTTATACATGAATCGCTTCCGAGGACAAACAGCCTTTTTCCATACCTCTGATTTACGGATTGCCTTGGGTAGTTCAAATAATGCCATTTTGCCTTTTAGTTTTGGTCTGACAGGTAGCTTTGATTACGGTAAAGTTTGGGCATCAAATGAAGTTTCCGATACTTGGCATTCGAGTGTCGGTGGAGGATTTTTTTTGGTACCACTTAATTTAGCTATTCTTTCTTTTAATTATAATAAATCGGATGTTGATAGTCGGTTTATGATTCGATTGGGGCATGCTTTTTAGGTCTTAGTAGTAAGATAAAAATAGATTCAGAATTTTTTGAGTCAAAAAAATAAGATAAGTCGTTTAAAGTGAACCACTTAGTGGTTAATCCAGTTAATAATGTCGGGTTGTTCGTAATCGCCAAATTCATTTGGCTGATTCTATTTATAGTTGAACCAGCCAATTAAAATTGGCGGTTACGAGCGACATTTCACCCGACATTATTAACTTGAAAGACCACTTAGTTATCTTATTTCTTTGACGAATTCTGAATCTATTTTTATCGCGTTCCTTAGAGCTTATTGGGAATTATAAAGCAGAAGGGGCGACTCCAACTTTTTTAAATCTAACTTAACGACTAATTTGATAGCTGACCCAGAGAATGGACTATTTATTAATTTCAGCTATTGTAAAATATATAAAATATGGATAATAGTAACATGGTTTCAGCACTTGATAAACTAAATAAAAAACAGATAAAAGCACTTAAAGAACTAGAAGATATCCAGTTAATGGAAACGCTTAATGTAAGTGAAGAGAAATTAAAATCTCTAAAGAAAAAGTTAGCGAAAGTAGAGGGTGTACCAGAGAGAGGTATAGAAACTTGGTACCGTTTAGCCTCAAAAAATTTGTATGCTAGACGGCAAATTGTTGATACTAAATCCAATATTTTGATAACTGTTAATTCCATTATGATTTCTGTCATTTTGGGTAGTTTATATCCGAGATTGGCAGAGGACCCCCATTTAATTTATGGCATAACTCCTATCATAATTGGTAATTTATTGTCTATAGCCTATGCTATTTTCGCCACTCGGCCTAAAATCGGAAAAGGTATTTTTACAGACAATGAAATTTTTGACAAGAAAGCTAATTTGATGACCTTTGACGATTATTATAAAATGCCATTGGCTACTTATGAATTGGCTTTGGAAGAGGTAATGAAGGATAGAAATTTCTTATACAATACTATAATAAGAGATATTCATCAATTAGGTGTAGAATTAAGCGGCAGGTATCAAAACATTCGAATTGCTTATAATATTTTTTTAGTAGGGTTGACTATTGGAATTATTGCTTTCTTTTCTTGCCATATTTTGATTACTTTCTAGCTTTAGAAATAGAATCTTTAGAGGTTGGAATGGCAGGTTTACAAATACAGTTTTAATTAAATTTTTAAAAATCAGTTAACAAATGAAAGAATTATTAGTTTTTTTAATGGTAATTCTACCTAGTTTACTTTTTGCTCAACAGGTAGATTATAATCAGCAAGATGGATTTATGGCAGATGGCTATGATGTGGTAGCTTATTTTGACGGAAAACCTAAAAAGGGTAAAACAAGTCATACCTTAAAGCATCAAAATGCTAATTATAAATTTTCATCTGCCGAAAATTTGGAGACTTTTCAAGGGAATCCAGAAAAGTATATGCCTCAATTTGGGGGATGGTGTGCCTATGCAATGGCTCAGGAACAAAAGGTGGAAATTGACCCCGAATCTTATGAAATCAGGAACGGGAAATTATATCTTTTTTATAAATCTTATTTTAGCAGCGCTTTTAAAAAGTGGAAATCAGAAGGCCCTGAATCTTTGAGAGTAAAGGCAATGAATTATTGGGAAAAGGTTAAATATAAAAAATAGCATCAAAAATAAAACAAATCCTCATTTATGGAAAGTGAATTAGAAATGTTTAAGGAGATTGTAGCTGATTTATTACTTGATGAGCAAGTCGCTCCTGTTTCAGAAGTTATCCCACCAGATAAGTTGCATACTCGTTTGTCAATAGGATTACAAGAAGAACCAATGAGTGATTTAGCCTTTAAAAAGGTATTAAAGGAGATTGTTTTGAAAACACCTAAAACGAATTCAAAACGATTTTTTAATCAACTTTTTGGAGGGAGGCAACCTAAAGCAGTACTTGGTGAATTGCTGTCAGTAGTACTTAATAATAGTATGTACACCTATAAGGTAGCAGGCCCTCAAGTTGGAATAGAAAAAGAACTAATTAATAAAAGTGCAGCATTAATGGGTTATGATACTGACAAGGTGGGCGGAACTTTTGCAGCAGGTGGTTCCATGAGTAATTTTATGGCGCTCTTGATGGCGCGAGACAAATTTGATATACGAATTAGAGCGCAAGGGGTAAAGCGTAAAATGATTGTTTACACTTCAAGTGCATCGCATTATTCTGTGCCTAAGAATGCAGCATTTGCGGGTATTGGACGACAGCAAGTACGTTATATTGCTACGAATGAGCAGGGAGAAATGATTGTTCAAGATTTACAATTACAAATAGAAAAAGACCTCAAGAAAGGGAATGCCCCATTTTTTATAAATGCTACTGCGGGAACTACGGTACTAGGAGCTTTTGACCCGATTGAGGAGATAGCGAACATTGCTGAAAAATATAATCTATGGCTACATGTAGATGGTGCTTATTGTGGGAGTGTTATTTTTAGTCGCAAATACCAACACTTAATTAAAGGGGTAAACCGAGCTAATTCTTTTAATTATAATGCACATAAAATGTTAGGCACCCCACTGTCCTGTTCTCTTTTATTGGTAAAAGATAAAGCAGATTTATATGCCTCCTTTGCAAACGAAGCCAATTATTTGTATCAGACCGACCAGGATGAATTTAACCTGGGTAAGACCTCTTTACAATGTGGTAGAAGAAACGATGCTTTAAAGTTATGGACACTATGGAAAGCAGTCGGTTCAAAAGGATTGGAAGCAATCGTTGACCAACAATTCCACCTTGCTGATGTAGCTAGAGAGTATATTCAATCCAATAAGGATTATACTTTATATAGTTTTGATGATTCTATCTCTGTATGTTTTAATTATAAAGGCATTGATGCTAAAGAATTATGTACAAGCCTGTATGAAAACCATGAACTATTAGTTGGTTTTGGTTCTTTTCAGGAAGACACTTTTGTTAGGTTGGTCACTATAAATTCGACCAACAAAGCGGCAGACATGCTTAATTTTTTCAAAAACTTAGAGGCCGAAGCAGAACAGATGATTGAGCTTATAACACAAAATTAAGGGAACAGGTAAAAAGATTAAACTGGATAAGAAAATTCATGCCCAACCAGAAGGTATCTGTTTTGATCGAGACGGAACTCTATATATTTCGAATGAAGGAAAAAAGGGGAAGGGAAAAACCTATAAGTTTGCATGGAATAATCAATCTAAAAAAATAATAAAATATGGATAATCAGGTAGTCTGGCATAAAGTTTTGGAAAATCTTAAAGAACTTCCAGAGGGCAGAGTGATGACCGTTAGCGCTGCGAATAAGACTTTTTGTTTGACACATCATCAAGGAACTTATGCTTGTTTGGACAATAGATGTCCACATCAAGGTGGTCCAATGGGAGAAGGGTCTATTGAAGAAGGTTATTTGCGATGTCCTTGGCATGGTTGGGATTTTGACCCACTTACAGGAAAACCACCGGGCGGTTTTGATGATGGCTTAGATACTTTTCCGGTAGAAGTACGAAAAGATGGGATTTATATAGGAATTCCAGTAGAAGAAAAAGCAGTTAGAACCATTAGTGATGTGGTAGCGGAAACCTTGGTTAATTGGGGTTTAGATACTGTTTTTGGGATGGTCGGACATTCCAATTTAGGTTTAGCAGACGCTCTACGGGAACAAACCAAAAAAGGGAAATTACGCTATATAGCGATTCGCCATGAAGGAACTGCTGCTTTTGCTGCCTCTGCTTATGGTAAATTGACTGGGCGGCCTGCTGCTTGTTTTACCATAGCAGGCCCTGGAGCAACGAATTTATATACAGGGCTTTGGGATGCGAAAGTGGACCGAGCGCCCATTATTGCTTTAACAGGTCAGGTAGATTCTCAAGTTTTGGGTACGGGTAATTTTCAAGAATTAGATTTAGTTCAAGCTTTTAGTACGGTAGCCAGCTTTAATCATCGAGTAAGTAGAGATAGTAAACATGCAGAGTTGGCGAGCTTGGCTATGAAAAATGCCTTACTAAAAAGAGATGTTTCTCATTTAACTTTTCCAGATGAAATTCAAACCCTGCCAGCGCTAGATGAACGAGCAGGAACACCAGAAGGTCGAATTACGCCTTTAACTATTTCCCCTCCAAAAGAAAGCTTAAAGAAGGCGATTAAATTATTGAAAAAAGCAAAGCGACCAGTGATTATTGTAGGGCATGGCGCTAGATTTCATATGAAAGGCATCCTTAAATTAGCAGAGCAGTTAAATGCTCCAATTTTGACTACCTTCAAAGGGAAAGGACAAATTTCAGATGCTCACCCATTAGCAGGAGGCGTTTTAGGGAGGAGTGGAACACCAATAGCCTCTTGGTTGATGAATGAATCTGATTTATTACTAGTTTTTGGCGCATCCTTCTCCAAACATACGGGCGTGACGGATAAAAAAACTACCATTCAAGTAGACTTTGACCCGCTTGCATTAAGCAAATTTCATGAGATAGATTGTGCGGTTTGGGGAGAAATTTCAGTAACTAGTCAATTATTATATAAAAATCTCAAAGGGAAATCAAATTCAATTGACCAACGACCACTTGTAGCAGAACGCTGGGCAATCTGGAGAAAAGAAAAGAAAAAACGACTTAAAGAAAATAGAGGAGAAGGAATTAGTTCAATAGCAGTTTTCGAAACTTTAAACCAACATGCACCGGAAGATGCTGTAATGTGTGTCGATGTAGGCAATAATGCTTATTCCTTTGGACGGTATTACGAAAGTAAGGCAAATAACCGTTTTTTAATGTCAGGCTATTTAGGTTCTATTGGTTTCGCCCTTCCTGCTTCTATGGGTGCATGGGCAGCAGTTGGCAATGAACGAAAAGTAATTGCAGTAGCTGGTGATGGAGGTATTGGTCAATATCTTGCAGATTTCACAACCCTGGTTAAATATAATATGAACGTGACGGTAATTGTATTAAATAATTCTGAGTTGGGAAAAATTTCTAAGGAACAGCGTGCTGGTGAATTTAGCGTTTGGGAAACCAAATTAACGAACCCTAGTTTTTCAGAGTTTGCACGTTCCTGTGGAGGCTTAGGCTTTAAAGTGGAGAAAAAAGGAGAATTAAGTGCAGCTTTTGACGCGGCAATAATGCATAAAGGTCCTGCTTTGATAGAAGTCATAACAGATGTTAAACTAATTTAAAACGCCTAATGAAAGATTCTAAATACAAAATCCATTTATTCAAAGAGCAAAAGGAGATAGATTGCCCTAAAGATAGCAGTATTCTGGAAGCCACTTTAGCAGCCTCTATTAATCATACCCATGCTTGTGGAGGTCAAGGGAAATGTTCTACTTGTAGAGTGAGTGTAATGAAAGGCATACAAAATTGCAGTCCCCGAAATGCAGCAGAACAGGCAATTGCAGATAAATTAAACTTTCCTAAAGAGATAAGATTGGCTTGTCAAACAGAAATAAGCGGAAATATTACCATACGAAGAATAGTATCAGATAAATTAGATTTAGATATTATTTCTGAACAGTTTTCCGCTAATGCAGGAATTGCACTTGGGAGTCAGCAAAAATTGACGGTGGTATTTACAGATATAATTAATTACACCGCTTTTGCAGAGAAATTCCCCCCATATGATACCGTTCATGTGCTCAATCGTTATTATCGGATAATGAATACGATTATTGAAGAACATCATGGGTTCATTAGTGATGTAGCAGGAGATGGAATATTAGCTGTATTTGGATTAGATAAAACTCGGGAGAATTCTGTTGTTGATGCTATTAATGTTATTAACGGAATGAATGAAAAATTAGAAATATTCAACGTTTACCTTAAAGAGAACTTTAATATAGAATTTGGTATTCGAGCAGGTGTTCATTTTGGTAAAGTGATTATTGGTCCTTTTGATACAGGGAAAATGAAAAAACTGGCAATAATTGGTGATAATGTAAATTATGCTAGTCGAATCGAATCCGCAAATAAAGAATTTGATACTAAACTGCTTTTGTCAAAAGAAGCCTATAAAAAAGTAAAAAAGAAATATCCAAAGCATAATAAATATACCACTACTTTGAAAGGGAAGATCGGGAAATATAAACTTTACGAAATTTTAACTTAATGCTTCAATC
>CAYMSC010000211.1:4500-10325 GCA_964392805.1 uncultured Saprospiraceae bacterium | reverse complement strand
ATCTCCGTTTCTGTATGTGAAAAAGCTAGAATACAATAACGGCTAATTTTAGCTAGCGGTAAATCTTCAAATGCCTCCATTAGGGCAAACGAAAAGTCAAAATTGTAATGTGTAATTCATTGAAAAAACTAGGGGCGATGTTTGAAGATTGCATCTTCAAACCAATATTTCAAAAGTTTTCAACTTTTATCAGTCGTTTACATATTATAAAAACGACTTTTCGTTCGCCCTAATGCCTCCATAATTGCCTCATCTCCTAAAACATAACAGATATCTGATGCACTAAGGAAATTGTGAATCATTGAAATTCCTATAGTGTTTTTAAGATCTATCTTGACAATCTAAAACTCCATCCGAACTAATTTCAATCGGCTTTTTCGTTCACTCGGTACAAGAATTTCATTGTAAGCAACCTGCATGCTTTCTCTAAAACGTAATCTTAATTCTTGACTTGCAGTATTTAGAATACTATTTCTATCAAATTCGCCATTGCCTTTGATAATATACTCACTTACTGTATTCTCATTGCGAATCTCATCATTATAAATTAGTCGTAAATTTTGGGAAGTCATTGCCAAAAAGAAAGAGGAGAAAGCGGCATCATCATCCTGTGAAAATTGTTTTTTATGTAAGATTTCTTCCCAATGATGTTCTCCACTTGGATGAACCGAAAATAAAAATAAATCTTCATAGTAATGGTCTACGGAATATCGACCATTTTCTCGACTTGTATTAAAAGAACGAGTAGGCGTTGTCGTATTGGGTGGCCCTGCTGTTCGTTCAAAATCTTTTAATTGCTCACAAATAATTATCGCACCACCATCTTTTCTTATTACAATATCTTGTACGCCAACATCAAACAATCCTTTAGTAACTTTAGTCTTTTTATCCACTAATTGTTCCATAAAACCCTGTTCAAAATTATAAAAAGAAAGCGTATGTTCTGTTGTCCCTCCAAAAGGTACATTTAGGTAATAATAGCCTTGCGTACGTCCTTTGTTTCTCTCAGAGTGCATTCCTCCTCCAATAAGCATTCGATTCAAATTATCCACTTTAAAATAAGCATCATAAGATAATTTCCCTTCTAAAGAAACTTTTGTTACGGGTGCTTTTCCTTCATTGGGCGGTTGGTAAATGAACTCAAAAAAATGAGGTTTGTCTTTCTTTAATCGGTCATTGTCTCGTATTAACACCATGTGCATCCCCCCATCATTATCCACTAACACTTGATAAAAATCTGCCCCAAACTTTAAATCATCTGGTTCATATTCATTATCCCACATTTGTTCCATCTTTTCTATATCGAACACAGAAACTTCTATTTTGGTATAATACTCTGTATGATAAAGTAAAATTTTTGACTTATCCTCTGATAGTAGAACTTCGGGAGAAGGCGAATAAAAACGCTTACCAAAATTATAAACAAGCGTCGAATCAACTAAATTAGCCGCTTCATTATATTTATGTATCTTGATAAAAGAATTTCCTTTATTTTTGAATTTATAGACCACATAGAAATGGTCTTTCAATCCAAAAACATCTAGTACCTCAGGACGTTTCTTATCTAATTCCAATTCTTTGGTCCAACTCAATCCTAGCAACTCATTATTAAAAGCTTGAACCTCAAATTCGGCACCTTTGTCGCGGTAGAGCAAGGTTTTTTCATTGAATTTGCCAATAATTGAATAACTTTGGTCGGAACGAAGAAGAACTTCCTCAGATACCGTTATCTCTTGGCTAATACCTACTTGCAAAAAAGAACAAAATAAAGCGAGAATTATTAATTGAATTTTCATAGTTACGATTTTGCTAACAAAATATTCTTAGTACTATTAATGATAAGACGTAATTAATATATGATTGCTATTTATAATAAGCAAATTAATTTTGTTTTTCTTTTCTTTTATTATAAAACTAATGACTTAGTAACGGCAAAACAATAACTTGAACATCTAGGACGGCTTCTTTTGATCCTATTTTTACTTTAAAATCGGTCATAGTATCAACAATACTCCCTCTTTTAAAGAAAAACTAGAACCAAAATAAGCTCGTCCAGATGACCAACTTATTATTTCGTCGTTACTTATTGTTAAATAATCAGATAAATAATTGATAATTATCCTCCGATAAAATCGGAGTAAACTGTGGGAAGCTAATCCGTTGGGCGTATTTTTTGCCCAACGGATTAGTTTCCCCAACGGATTTTAGATGGTATTATTAAAATAAATAATATCAGTTTTTAATCTGACGCTCTAGTACCTATTAAGACCTTGAAAACAGTCAAATTAGATAATTAAATAATTAGGATATGATTTTTTCAAAAAAATATAAACTTTCTCTTTTTCTTTGCCTTTTACTCTTTGCCTGTAAAAGTTCAGATTGTGGCTGTCCTATGGCAGAAGAAATACCTGTTCAACAAAAAATAGCTAAAGACCAAAAAGAATTTCATGTAATAGTTAAGACAGATTGATTAAATTCTTGTCACTCGACAATATTCTACAACAACAAAAAGTTTATCGAATAAACAATTTTAATGATTAATATTGCTACCCAATTGCTTATTAAGTCTCCAATTATGAAATCTTTCTTATTATTAATTTTCACCTTATTCATTGGTACCACTGGTTTTGCACAAGAAAATGACCAAAGCGACCTTAGAATAGGACAATGGAAATCTCACTTGCCCTACCATGCAGGTAATTGGGTTACTCAAAGTGAGTCAACTATTTATTATGCTTCGCCTTTCTCCATTTTTACTATTGAAAAAGAAGATTTTGCCGTAGATTTTATTTCTACGGTTGATGGCTTATCTGATGTTGGTGTAAACATTATTAAATATAATCCAAATTCAGACGCACTATTAGTCGTTTATGCGAATAGCAATATTGACTTAATTAAACCAGATGGGATTGTTAATTTTAATGATATTGAAAAAAATACTTCTATTGTTGGTGACCGAACTGTTTATGATATTTTATTCGAGGGCAATTCGGCTTTTCTATCTACTGGATTTGGCATTGTCAAATTAAATTTAGAACGAGAAGAATTTGAATTTACAACTTTTACGGGCGTACCTGTTTTTGGAATGGCAATATTTGAAGGTAATATTTATGCCGCTACTGATGAAGGGGTCTATCGAGCAAACAACGACCCCGCTATAAATTTAGCGGATTTTAATAATTGGCAATTATTAGATGTTGAAGATGGATTTCCTCCCGTATATAGTTCCAATGCCATTGCAACACATCATAATAGTGTCTATCTAGATATTAATGACGCTCTTTTTCGTTACCAAAATGGGGAACTAACAGAGATTCATATGGAAGAGGGATTTAGTATAGGATTTTTGTCTGCTGGCAATGACTTTCTAATTGCAGGTCTGGACTGTGGGACTTGTCGTGGTAAAGTATTGTTTTTCAATGAGGATAATTCTTTTACTACTGCTGCTACCAGATGTGTTGACCGCCCCAAATATGCCATAGAAGAAGAGAATGGGCGAATTTGGTTCGGAGACCAATTTAGAGGTATTCGCTTTACTAATCAAGCTGGTGCAAATTGTAATTTCTTAGATTTTGACTCGCCTGGTTCGCATAATAGTAGTGAAATTTTACTCGCCAATGATAAGGTGTATATCGCATCAGGAGGCGTTGCATCTAACCAAACCGCACTTAATCGAACAGATGGACTTTTTGTTAGAGAAGATAATCAATGGGGTGTAATTAATAGAGGGAATGTCCCGTTATTTACCGCAGAAGCCATTGACCGAGATTTTTATAGACTAGCTGTTCATCCTGTTGACGGTCGGATTTTTATTGGTACGTTTTGGGGGGGATTGATAGAAACTGACGGAGAAAATTATAGGGCTTATACCCAAGATAATTCCTCGCTTCAAGGAGCTATCGGAGATGATGCTAGAGAAAGAGTATCTGGTTTAGCTTTTGATGAAGACAATAATTTATGGATGAGTAATCATGGTGCTTCTCGTCCGATTTCTGTACTAAAAGCCGATGGAGAATGGCGCAATTTTAATGCTCCTGTGAAAGGATTATTACAGATGGCTATCGACGCTAATGGCTATAAATGGTTTGTCGCCCCCGGAGAAGGCGTTTTGGTATTTGATGATAATCAAACGATTGATAATATCAATGATGACCGCATCCGTTTGTTTACAGCTTCTAACAGTGCCTTGAGAACGTCTATCATTAATTGTTTGGAAGTAGACCTTGATGGAGATGTTTGGGTAGGTACTTCGGAAGGGCCGGTTATTTTTGAATGTGGGAATGGTGCTTTTGATACCGACTTATGCAACGGTACTTTGCGGCAATTGGAGCAAGATGGTTTTGGTGCCAATTTATTAGTTACAGAAAATATACAAAGTATTGCCATTGATGGTGCCAATCGTAAATGGATAGGCACTAATAATGGGCTTTTTATTCAATCTCCTGACGGAAGAGAACAAATTGCTTTTTTTAATACAGAAAATAGCCCGCTTTTTGATAATACCATTATAGACATTGCTATTAATCCAGAAAATGGCGAGGCTTTTATTGGTACTAATAATGGGGTAATTTCTTTAAGAGGCGATGCCGTCGAAGGTCAGCCAATTAATAGTGCGGATGTTTATGCTTTTCCAAATCCTGTACGACCTGAGTATAATGGTCCTATTGCTATCAAGGGATTGGCAACAGATGCAAATGTTAAAATTACAGATGTTAGTGGTCAATTAATTTTTGAAACTACGGCACTTGGTGGTCAGGCTATTTGGGATGGTAGAGATTTTTCTGGAAGAAAGGCTAGTACGGGTGTTTATCTGGTTTTTAGTACTAGTCGTACAAGAGGATTAAGCAGCCCGAATACTGCAGTCGCAAAAATTTTATTTATCAACTAGCTCTATTCGATTCACTATCTCCTAAAATTAAAATACTTTGATTGAAATATGGAATGGCATACTAATAGGATTAGCATTAGCGATATTAGTCGGCCCTATCCTCTTTTCTCTCATTCAAAGAAGTATTGAGCAAGGCGTCAAGGCAGGATTATGGGTGGCATTTGGCATTTGGATAAGTGATGTCTTGTTTATTGTAGGAATCATGTTTGGCGTAACCCACATCACCCAAATGATTGAATCCCCTTTATTTGAGCCACTTTTAGGTATTTTAGGTGGATTTGTCCTCATTGGAATTGGAATGGCAATGTTTATCTCCAAACCCGTTGACAACGTAAAAAACTCCAAGGGTATTGAGATTTTATCTTCTCAATGGCGACTGTGGCTCGAAGGTTTTCTTATCAACACAATTAATCCCTTTTCTGTTATTTTTTGGACGGGTATTATAACCACTCGGTCAGTCGAAATGGATTTGTTTTCTAATAGTAGTTACTTGTTTTTTGGAAGTGTTTTAGGGACTATCATTTTTACGGACGCACTAAAAATATTCTTAGCTGAAAAAATTAGAAACTATTTACAACCCCATCATATTTTAAAAATGAGAAAAATTTCTGGGCTTGCCTTATTTATCTTTGGGATAGCGATGATGATTCGGGTGACTTTGGTTTAGTGAGGTGGATGAGGTTTATGAGGTTATGAGGTGGATGAGGTTATGAGGTTTATGAGGTGGATGAGGTTATGAGGTTTATGAGGTGGATGAGGTGGATGAGGTTATGAGGTTTATGAGGTGGATGAGGTTATGAGGTTATGAGGTGGATGAGGTTTATGAGGTTATGAGGTGGATGAGGTTTATGAGGTTATGAGGTGGATGAGGTTATGAGGTTTATGAGGTGGGTGGGGTTTGTTCTTTATAAAATTCTGTATTTAAGACTTGACTAAA
>CAYMSC010000211.1:0-4400 GCA_964392805.1 uncultured Saprospiraceae bacterium | reverse complement strand
ATGAGGTGGGTGGGGTTTGTTCTTTATAAAATTCTGTATTTAAGACTTGACTAAAATTTATAGATTGGTAGCAATTTATAATCGCTTAATGTTTGTTGGGTCTGTTCAAAATTTGTACTAATCCCTAATAAAAAACCGCCACCTCCTGCGCCGCATATTTTTAATTTAAAATTTGAACTACTCAAGCCTTCTAACCAAATATTTTTAAATTTTTCCAAAATCATAAAATCAAAATAACGATACTGGAATAAGCTTAATTCGTGCATCGTTGAAAATAATAAATCCCATTTTCCCTCTAAAAAAGTATGTATCGCATCATCTACTAAAGGGGCTAATTCGGACTGGCATTTTTTATCATAAAAATCGTCGTTGCATCGCTCTAAGAATTCCTGAATATAAGGCCCCGCTTCTCTTTTCACTCCTGTATCTAAAAGGAAAATTGCACTATTCCTGTTTTCATCTACTTTTTTTAGTGCTACTTTTTGTATTTCGCTGCCCAATAAAATAGGATAATTCAAATAGGAAACTAAAGGGTCTGTGCCTGAACTTGTACCATGAAAATAACTCTCCATTTGAGCAAAGATATTTTTTAACGCTAATAATGATTTTTTTTTTGTATTACTACCAAATTTGTCTAGTATAGCTGCACATAATGCCCCTGAACTTCCAACGCCATACCCCGTAGGAATATTAGCATCAAAGTATAAACCTTGCTGTAAAGCTTTATCTAAATCCACAGTATTTATCCATTTACTTAAACCTTGCTTTTCTAAATAACGTTGAAATAAAGGGAGGTCATACTGGAGTTTTTTGAACTCGGATTTTTTAGCTGAATATTTCCATTCACCCGAAAAGTCATTTATTGGCATAGCCAATGCTTGTGAACCTTTGATAACGGTATGTTCTCCGAAAAGTAATATCTTAGCGTTGTACAGGCTGATAGTTTTTTTTTGTAGGTCATACTTTTGAGACTTGTGCTAAGTTGTTCAGAGTAGGACTTACAGTGTGAATGAAAATTTATTGTACTTTACAAATATACTAACGATGAATAAATAATATTCGTTAGCGTGTCAAGTAAAAAAGTAAAAATAGGGTGTCAGATAAAAAATCCGTTGTCCTTAAATTATCCGTTGTATGCTTTTTTTATACA
This sequence comes from uncultured Saprospiraceae bacterium, assembly GCA_964392805.1. Classification (GTDB taxonomy): domain Bacteria; phylum Bacteroidota; class Bacteroidia; order Chitinophagales; family Saprospiraceae; genus JAFMDF01. The sequence goes on along the minus strand of CAYMSC010000211.1, from coordinate 3,250 downwards.
ACGAATTATTAAAGGACAACAAATTAATTATTTCTTTCTATTAAAATCAACTTTAGTCTTTTTATTTTGTCTACCAAATAATACTTAAAATTATGGGAAAAAGAACGATTCCTGTTGTCGATTTATCAAAATTCACAGAAGGCACTACTGACCAAAGAACGGCTTTTGTCAAAAAATTAGGCAAGGCTTTTCATGAAATAGGTTTTGTTGGTGTAACCAATCATGGTGTTTCTCAACAATTAATTGATGATTTTTATGCTGCTTCAAAGGCATTCTTTGCCTTACCAACGGATACAAAACGGAATTACGAAATAAAAGCACTTGCTGGTCAAAGAGGCTACACCTCTTTTGGTACAGAACATGCCAAACAATCTAAGGTAGCAGATTTAAAAGAGTTTTTTCAGATTGGACAAACGGTACCTGCTGACCATCCATTAAAAGCGCAATATCCAGATAATATAGTAGTAAAGGAAGAAGCCAATTTTTTAAGGTTGGGTGTTGAACTATATCGAGCTTTTGAAAAATCGGGTGGTAGTTTATTAGAAGCCATTGCGATTTACTTAGATTTAGAAGCCGATTATTTTACAGAGCATATCAATGAAGGAAATAGTATTCTTAGAGCGATTCATTATCCACCCATTCGAGAAGCACCCAAATCTGCTATTAGAGCAGAACAACATGAAGATATTAATCTTATTACCCTTTTAGTTGGTGCTTCTGCTGGAGGATTGCAGTTATTAAATATGGACAACGAGTGGATGCCTATTACTCCAGAAGAAGATGAAATTGTGATTAATGTGGGAGATATGCTGCAAAGATTGACCAATGATTATTTAAAATCTACGACCCATCGAGTGGTAAATCCTCCTAAAGAAGAATGGCATAAACCAAGATTGTCCATTCCTTTCTTCTTACATCCTAAAAGCGGAATGGATTTAACTTGCTTAACTAAATGCGTAACAGACAAAGTACATTACGAACCTATTACTGCTGGCGCCTATTTGGATGAACGATTAAGAGAAATTGGACTAAAAAAATAGCCCGTTTAAACCTTCAAAGCTTTCGTTTGTCAAAAAAAATGGAGAATATACTTTTGCGATTGAAAAAATCGTAACTTTGTAGAGTGATATTTGATTAAGAAAACTGTTCCTATGGATTCGGCAAATCTATAAGGAACGATGAAAAAATAAATTGCGGATTTTCTCCCGAAAACTTTCGGGATTTATAATTGATTGATAATAAATTTAAAAAAGAAGCAATTGTAAATCTAAGGAACTTTGAAAAAATACTAAAAGTACAATTTATTCTTTCATCAATACTAAACAATTAAATTTAAAACTATTATGGAAAATATATTTCTATTTGGCTTACCGGGCGGTACAGAGATATTTGTAATTCTTTTTATCGTTTTATTATTATTTGGTGGTAAAAAAATTCCTGAATTAATGCGAGGTATTGGTAAAGGCATCAAGGAATTTAATAATGCGAAAGCAACTATCGAAACAGAGATTAAAGAAGGTATGAAAGAAACGGATCCAAAAGAGTTGAAGAACGATTAAACTTCTTTAAATAGACCAATACAAAAAGCGAATAGATGATTGCCATCTATTCGCTTTTTTTGGTTTTAATAGATTATCATATTAAAAATTGAGACAATCCGTTGGTAATTTTTTCTGCCCAACGGATTTATTTTCCCAACGGATTTTTGAACGCTAAGAATAAATTATCTTTATTTTAAATCAGTCTTCGCTTTTAATAATTGTAAAAACGCCTTCACATTCAATAAGCCTAAAAGAAAGCCTATACCAATTCCTGCCATTAAAGCTAGAACATAACTCAACATCCAAGGTAACACCGAATTATTAACCAATAAAAAGCTGATGCTTGCCATTAGTATGCCCATAAAAAATAGCTTGCCCAACAAAGGTATGTCCGTCCTTAGCACAAAGGCTTTTTTAGCTAAGAAAATTTGACCAACTAACGCAAAAGCCTGCGTTAGAAAAGTGGTCCATGCAGCCCCTAAAGCCCCGTATTTAGGAATTAGCAAAAAATTAAACAAAATATTCAAAGCAACACTCCACCCAAAAATTCGATTCATTTTTGCTAGGCTATTATTTGCCGTTAATAAGGTCCCATAAATATAGCCGCCACTCATAATTATAAAATTTAGTATCAACACGCCTAAAACATTGGCACTATAAATACTCGCATCTTCATATAGCAAAAACATAATTTCTTTTCTAAAAAAACAGGTTGCTATGGCTAAAGTAATTGCCCCACACATCAACATCTGTAAGCTCAGTCGCATAATAGGCCGTATCGACTTTTTTTCTTTTAATAATTTGGCGGACATCGGCAATAACAATCCCGCAAAAAGCCCTCCTAAGACATTTACGGCATCCAATAATCTATAGGCAGAAGCATATATCCCCGCTTCTTTTTCTCCATCCACAAATAACCTTTCTATCATCACAAAATCAATTCGGGTATACACCGTCATTAGAAAAATAGCCAAAGCAAAGGGATAGCTTTTTTTAAGAATTAATAATAAAAAAGCAGGGTTAAATTTTAGCTGAAAAGCGGGTAGTTTTTTATAAATAATAATAAAAGCAGTAAACGCTGTAACAATTAAAGAAACCGTCTGCGCATAAATAAACCATTCTATCTGAAAAGGTTGTGGAGCGAAATTCGTAAATAATAAAACACTACAAATAATAATCAGTAAGCATCTATCTAAAATAGTGAGCAAACTATCCGTCCGATAAAAACCTAAACCTGAAATATTCGACCGAAAAAAAAGAATGGCAGATAATAAAATTTGATTGAGTATAAAAAAGCCAAGTACCGAAAATTGCCGAGTTCCATATCCCAATATCAAAGCAACGAGTATGGTCAGACAAGTGTAAATGAGACCTAATCCCAATTTCAAGACCAGCATATTGGGAAAATACTTCGGTAATAATTGATTGTACTGCGCTATATTTCGATTATTAAAGTTTTGTAAACCAAAATCATTAATAATGTGCATCAAAAAAGTAAAACTAAATAGCGTCGCATATAAACCATAATCTTCTAAGCCTACCCTATTTTGTACGGTTCGGTCTATCCCAAAAATATAGAAGGGTTTTATCAATAAATTGATGGAGAGGAGAAATAGGATATTTAAGAGGAACTCTCTTTTCATTATTTATAAAAAAGAAAACCCATTGTAAATCAATACAATGGGCTTTTTATTTTGAGGTCGGAAGCG
>CAYMSC010000210.1:0-10346 GCA_964392805.1 uncultured Saprospiraceae bacterium | reverse complement strand
ATTATTTGGATAGTACACCGACCCATTCTTATATGAAGCATTTGTATAAATACCCTCAAAATGCTTTTCCATATACTGATTTGGTTGAAGAAAATGCACGAAGAGGTCGAGAGAAATTAGAATATGAGCTATTAGACACGGGTATATTTGACAAGAATGAATATTTTGATGTTGTAACAGAATATGCGAAAGGAGATGATGATGATATTTTAGTGAAAATAACGGTGCATAATCGCTACACTGAAGCAGCACCCATTACTTTGTTGCCAAATCTTTGGTTGAGAAATTTGTGGAGCTATCAGTTAATAGACAAAAAACCAGTTATTAGCCTCGAAGGAGTAGGAAAAGACTATGGAACAGTAAAAGTAGACCATCAAAAATTAGGTACTTATTACTGTTATTTTGATGCGCCGGACAAAACACTCTTTACAGAGAATGAGACGAATATGGAGCGAACTTTTGGCGCATTAAATGGAAGCCCTTATGTCAAGGATGCCATTAATGATGCAGTGGTGAAGGATGATTTCGGGCTCTTTGATAATCATGAGAAAGGGACTAAATTTTCTCCTTTATATCAATTAAATGTACCTGCTGAAAAATCAGTTTCGGTTAAATTGAGAATATCCAGTAAAGCGATTAAAAAAGCACCATTAGGGGCTAGTTACGATAAGATATTTGCGGATAGATTAGCAGAGGCGGATGTTTTTTTTGGTGAGTTTACTCCTAAAAAATGTGATCAAGATGCTGTTAATATTCAGCGTCAAGCTTTTGCAGGAATGATGTGGACAAAGCAATATTATAACATTGATGTTAATGCTTGGTTGGATGGAGATAAAGGACAACCTGCACCAGCAGAAAGTAGAAAAAATGGAAGAAATGCTGATTGGCGAACTTTGTATACGGAAGACATTTTGTCCATGCCTGATAAATGGGAGTACCCTTGGTTTGCCGCCTGGGATTCTGCTTTTCATTGTTTGCCATTGGCAATGATAGATTTAGAATTTGCCAAAAAACAATTGCTCCTTTTCCTACGAGAATGGTATATGCGTCCTAACGGACAACTACCTGCCTATGAATGGGCATTTGGAGATGTGAATCCACCCGTACACGCATGGGCAGTGATGGAAGTTTATCGAATGGAAAAAAAGGAAACAGGCAAAGGTGATATAACTTTTCTAAAAAAAGCCTTCCAAAAACTATCTTTGAATTTTACTTGGTGGGTCAATCGAAAAGACGGTAATAATAATAATATTTTTGAAGGCGGATTTTTAGGCTTGGATAATATCGGTGTCTTTGACCGAAGTGCCCCCATGCCTGCTGGTGGAAACTTGCAACAAGCAGATAGTACCAGTTGGATGGCAATGTTCAGTTTGAATATGCTTGACATGGCAATAGAAGTAGCACAAGAAGACCCCGTTTATGAGGATATGGCCTATAAGTTTTATGAACATTTTATTTATATATCGGCTGCTTTAAATCGCATTGGTCATGGGGAAGCGAATGCGTGGGATGAAGAGGAAGGATTCTTTTATGATGTCTTGGCACTACCAAATGGTATACAAATACCTATTAAAGTTCGTTCATTGGTGGGATTATCCACTTTATTTGCATCATTAGTATTAAAATGGGAGCGAATCGAAAAATTAGACCGATTTTTTAGCCGTATAAAATGGTTCAGAGATGATAGAGTTTCCAAAAATCAATACCTCGTTTTACCTGAATTAGAAGAAGGAAAAGACATTCTATTATCCCTAATTAGCCGAGACCGATTAGAACGGATTTTAGCTAGATTATTAGATGAGAAAGAGTTCTTTTCTAAAAGAGGTATTCGGTCTGTTTCTAAAGTTCATGAAATTCCCTATTCCGTAAATATTAACGGAGAAGAATTCGGTTTACAGTATCAACCTGCAGAAAGTCAGACTCATATTTTTGGTGGCAATTCCAATTGGAGAGGTCCAATTTGGTTCCCAATGAATTACTTACTGATAGAGTCTCTAAGAGAGCTGCATCAATATTATGGCGATTCATTAAAAACGGAATGCCCAACTGGTTCTGGAACTAAGAGAAATTTGGAAGAAGTGGCAGAAGATATTGTATTAAATCTAATTTCTATTTTTAAGTTAGATAAAGACGGAAAACGACCATATAATGGAGCGGCAGGAATCTACAAAGACAATCCTCATTTTAAAGATTTGCTCTTGTTTTATGAATATTTTGATGGAAATGATGGAAGAGGGGTAGGTGCGTCTCATCAAACAGGCTGGACGGGGCTGATTGCTAAGTTGATTGATGAGTGTGGTTGGAAGTAAAGTTGGAGATTACTAATAATCAATAATCTAATAATTAATCAACATGCTAAAACTACACAAGCCTGATTTTATTGAAACACGTAGCAAAGAATGGTTGATAACCAATGGGATAGGCGGTTATGCCTCTGGAACATTATCAGGGGCAAACAGTCGTCGGTATCATGGTATGCTGATTGCGGCTGCGAATCCTCCGACCAATAGAAAAGTTTTAGTAAGCAAAGTAGAAGAAAGTATTTCTTTGGGGCGAGATTCAGTGGTGGAATTGTCTGCAAATCAATACCCAAATGCGGTACATCCTCAAGGGTATCAGTATTTGACTAAATTTGAGCAAGAGCCTTTACCCACTTTTACGTATGAAATTAATGGCCATATTCTCCAGAAGACGGTATTTATGGTTTATGGGAAGAATGCAACGGTCATAGAATATAAAAATCTTAGTAAAAAGGACATACCTCTAACCGTAGTACCCTTTTTGGTCGATAAGGATTATCATGGCTTATTTCACGAAGCTCGGGTGTTTGATTTTTATTATGAAAAAATTGGTGATGTTTTAAAAATTCACTCTAGGCATGGTTCGAAGCCATTGTATATAAGATTAGCAGATGGAAAGTTTGAAGAATCTCGGTATTGGATTAAAAATCTAGAATATGAAATGGAGAAATATCGAGGACTGGATTTTCAAGAAGATGCTTATGTAGTTGGTAAAATTGCGAAATTAATACCAGCAGGAGATACTTTTTATATGGTTATGACAACCGATGTTTCTGAATTAAAAAGTAATCCTTCCGACCTAAAGAAAACGGCTATTAAGCGAATAAATAATTTAAAACCTAAGAAAAATAAAAATATCTTTCTAGCAGATTTATGTATTGCTGGTGACCAAGTAATTGTTCAACGTGCATCTACCGATAGCTATACCATTTTAGCGGGTTATCATTGGTTTACAGATTGGGGTAGAGATACAATGATTGCCTTGCGTGGGCTTTGTATTGCTACCGGAAGACAAAAAATTAGCCAATCTATTCTGAAAACTTTCTTTGATAGCGTAGACCGTGGAATGTTGCCTAATCGTTTTCCAGATTATGACCATGATGAAGTGGAATATAATACGGTTGATGCGACCCTGTGGCTTTTTGTGGCATTGTACGAATATTACCAAAAGTTTAATGATGCGAAGTTTGTCAAAAAATATATGGATCATCTTTCAGATATTTTAGAACATCATTTCAAAGGGACTCGCTATAATATACACACGACCGAAGAGGGATTTTTGTGGGCAGGAGAAAGTGGGGTTCAATTAACATGGATGGATGCTAAAGTAGGAGATTATGTAGTGACACCAAGAGAAGGTTGTGCAGTAGAAATCCAAGCATTATGGTATAATGCTTTAATGATTTACCAATTTTTTGAGAAAACGTTAAAGCAAACCTGTAATGCGAATACTTTAGCCCAAAGTGGAACAGTTAGTAAAAAATTAAAAAAGAACTTTGTCACTTATTTTTATAATGAAAAAAATTATCTAAATGATGTGGTTATTCCTAATAAATCAGTAGATAAGGCAATCCGACCCAACCAGATTTTTGTTTTGAGTTTGCCCTTTCCTTTATTGAATAAGACCCAACAAAAGCAAGTCTTTCAAAATGTCAAAGATTATTTATACACTCCTTATGGTTTACGTTCTTTAAACATTGAAAGTGAGCAGTTTAAACCTATTTATGAAGGAGACCCATGGCATCGAGACACGGCTTATCATCAAGGCACAGTATGGTCTTGGTTAATTGGAGATTATTGGTTAGCTTTCTTGAAATTAAACAATTTTTCTGCTAAAGCCAAAGCAACGGTATTAGCAGAAATGGAACCCTTAGAAGCTCATTTTTATAAAGATAATTGTATTCATGGTATCTCTGAAATTTTTGATGGGGAACATCCAAAAGCGGGTAGAGGGACGACTCAACAGGCTTGGTCTATTGGTGCTTTGATTATGGTTTTGGATTTGGTTTAATATTTAACATTCTCTGACAAATCTTGTGGTCGGTTTGATTTCACGGGGTTTATCAGAGAAACATATTTAATTTGTTTATAAATATTATTTTTTGCACTATACCCTAAATTCAGTCCCGATAATTTCAATCGGGACAAAATTCAAAATTGGCGATTGCATTGAATATTAAGGAGGCGTAAAAAATATCTTATGCGTTTAGCATTAGTAGCTTAATTAAATCAAAAATCCGTGTGGAAAATAAATCCGTATGGAAATCACTAACCACGCTTCCGCTTATTATCCTTATAATCTCTAAAAATAAATTCTCCTAGACCTTTTAGACTACTATAAAAGGCTTTTCCATTATTTGCTTTGGTGAATTGTTCCACAAAATTGACTAAATAGGGATCTCTGGCAATCATAAAAGTAGTGACTGGAACGTCCATTTTTTTACATCTTGCTGCTAAATTGAGTGTTCGATTAACGATTTTTCGGTCAAGACCAAAGCTATTTTTATAATATTTTTTACCTTTCTTAATACAGGTAGGTTTACCGTCGGTAATCATAAAAATCTGTTTATTGGGATTTCTACGCCGTCGAATAATATCAATCGCCAATTCTAAACCAGCGACTGTATTTGTATGATAGGGGCCAACTTCTAGATAGGGAAGGTCTTTTACTTCAATTTGCCAAGCGTCATTTCCAAAAACCAATACATCTAAGGTATCTTTTGGATATTGGGTAGTAATCATTTCTGCCAACGCCATTGCTACTTTTTTAGCAGGGGTGATTCTATCTTCTCCATACAAAATCATGGAGTGAGAAATATCTATCATTAGTACTGTACTCGTCTGTGCTTGATAGAAAGTTTCGTGTACTTCCAAATCCCTTGGAGTAAGATAAAAATTATCTATTCCATTATTGATTTGAGCATTTCTCAAAGACTCTGAGATGGCTAAATTATCTAGTGGGTCACCAAATTCATACGGTCGTAATTCAGAAGTCGATTCATCTCCTTTACCGCTAATTTTAGTACTATGATTTCCTTTTTTAGACTTTTTGATTTGACCAAAAATATCCGTTAGTGATTTTTTACGTAAGGCTGCTTCCATTTTTTTAGAAGGCGTAAATTGACCGCCAGAACCATTTCCATCTTGTTGTTGAATATATCCTTTATCAATTAATTCGTCAATAAAATCAGCCATACCATAATCATCATTGGTCAATTTGTACTCTTTGTCCAATTGGGTTAGCCAAGATAATGCTTCACTTACATCACCAGATGTATGAATTAATAATTCTTGAAATAATTTTAATAATTTTTCAAAAACATTTCCCTCATCAGGATTGGGTATATATTCGGAAAATTGCCATCCAATCATAGGTTTTCTTTATCTATAGACTCATTAAAAATTCATTACCGTACACTTTTTACTGAATCACGCACTTGGCAGCCCATCCCTTCGGGTTCAGAAGTTGGCACTTCTTCATGCTTCGTGCGAATAAGAGGGCTTTTGGGGTGAACAAATCTTGATTTTTCGATAAAAAATCAAGATTTGTTCACCCCAAACCCCTTGTTTTAGCTACCTTAGGCGGCGTTTTCAAAAAGTGTACGGTAGAGAAATTAAAAAAATGGTTTTCCGACAAATGCTATAAAATATGATTTAATTCCAATAGTTTTTTTCCTTTGATTTAGGAAATATAGGAATTGAATATAGAATTTGAAGGAGAACAAAAAAACTGTCATTAATTAGAGTGTCAGATAAAAAAGTGATAATAATCCGTTGGGAAAATAAATCCGTTGGGCAGAAAATGTTCCCAACGGATTTGTTTCCCAGCGGATTATTAGAAATTAAGCTTACATTATTATTTTAGCAAATATCAATTTATTATCTGATTACCTAATAAGAAACGTCTTACGATAGGTAAGACGTTCAAATTTACTATTTATTTTCCTTATTTTTTGAAAACGAGTGTTTATAATACACAGCACTCTGCCAATTTTTCATAATTAGGTCTATCAGACGCTAATTTATGGATATAGTGTTCTCGAATTCGACCACCTTGAACGATAAAAACGCCAGGCATTTGAAAGTCATCTCCCATTTGCTGCCCTAAACCTTGTCCTTCGATAATTCCTTTTTGGAAGCCCTTAATCCAGGTAGATAGTCCAAATAGTTTTTTGAAATTTCCTTTTACTAAGCCAAATGAAGCATAGTATTCACATTGTGGATCACTCACATGTTCTACTCCGTCTAAGTTATACCTGTTGAAATATCGATTAGCCGTGTTATTGTCTGACATGTGAACGAATACTAAATGAGAACCCATTTTTTCAATAGTCTGTCTTTTCTGGGAAAGCTCGGCTAAGGCTTCTCTACAGAAAGTACAACCAAAATGACGAAGAAATACCAACATGACGGGTCTTTTTTGAGAAAGTTCAGCGATAGAATGATTTCTATCCGTCATCATTTTTTTGAATATAGTCTTGAAGTTATTACTTATCATTATTGCTGTTTTAGTAACTAAACAGAAAATGCAATAAAAGGTTGAAGGGTTTTCTTGTAAAAATGGAATCTATCGAAAATTGCATTAAAAACGCCAATAATATTGGGTCGAAGTTGCAAACCTAAAGGCCGTAAGGTTAATGGTATTTTGTCTCTTTAAAAAAAAATGTTCTCTGACCAAATAAAAAAGGAGACTACTTTGACCAAGTAACCTCCTCTTTTGTTTTTTGCTTAATTTTTTATTAAGCTTTAACCTTAGCTTTAGCTGCTTCGCTTGAAAGAACCTTTGTTCTACCAATACTTTGGTAGGCAAAACCTAATTCTTTCATTTGCTCTAAGCTGTATAAATTTCTACCATCAAAGATGTATGGTTCTTGCAATAATTTCTTTACTACTTTAAAGCTTGGAGTTCTGAAAACACTCCATTCTGTTAAAATAATTAAAGCATCTGCACTGATTAATGCTTCGTATTGGTCGCCACATAATTGAATTCTATCCCCAAATTCTTTACCTACATTTTCCATTGCTTCTGGGTCAAATGCTTTGATTTTTGCCCCTGCTTCTAGTAGTTCTTCTATGATGTAAAGTGCTGGTGCTTCTCTAATATCATCGGTATTTGGTTTGAATGCTAATCCCCAAATCGCAAATGTTTTGCCCGATAAATCAGCTCCATATTGTTTCTTGATTTTTTCAACCATGATGGACTTTTGGATTCGATTAACCTGCATCACAGACTTCAAGATCTTAAAATCATAGTCGTATTGACCTGCTGTCTTAGCCAATGCTTGAACATCTTTTGGAAAACAACTTCCACCATACCCAACTCCAGGGAAAAGAAAACGCTTTCCGATTCTCGAATCACTTCCCATTCCTTTTCTCACATCATCCACATTTGCCCCTACTTTCTCACAAAGATTGGCGATTTCATTCATAAAAGAAATTCTTGCTGCTAAATAAGAATTGGCAGCATATTTAGTCATTTCCGCAGAACGTTCATCCATGAAAATAACTGGATTTCCTTGTCTAACAAATGGATTATATAATCGTTCCATTGTCTTTTGAGCACGCTCAGAAGAAGTTCCAATAACGACCCTGTCAGGCTTCATGAAATCATCTACCGCAACTCCTTCTCTCAAAAACTCTGGATTGGAAACTACGTCGAATAATTCTAAGTCTAAGCGTTCTGCTAAAATATTATGTACTTTTTCTGCTGTTCCAACAGGAACAGTACTTTTATCAACAATTACCTTGTAATCTGTAATGAGTGTAGATAAATCTTTTGCGACCCCTAAAATATAGGATAAATCAGCAGAACCATCTTCGCCCGGAGGAGTTGGCAATGCTAAAAAGATAATTTCTGCATCTTTAATGGCTTTTGCCAAATTGGTTGTAAAAGTCAACCTTCCCTGCTTGGTATTTCGCTCAAATAAAAGCTCTAAACCTGGCTCAAAAATAGGTACTTCGCCATTTCTCATCCGCTCCACTTTCTTTTTGTCAATATCAACACAGATTACTTGATTGCCTGTTTCTGCAAAACAAGTTCCTGTAACTAAACCAACATAACCTGTACCAACTACTGTAATGTTCATAATACGATAATTTTTTTAAGAATTTGAGACGTAATAATCAAATTTGTAAGAATTATAATTTTTTACAAAAATTATTACGCACATAAAAAAGTTTATGTTTCGGAGGGAATGTGTTAAAGGGGAATCTGGTGGGTAAGTACTGAATACAAATATAATAGAAATTTTAGTAAAAAGATAGGGGTAGGTTGTGGACTTGTTGATTATATTGTTAAAATTTTAATTCACCATATATGTAAAGAGTAAATGCTTGTTTTTACAATTGAAAATTTTGGTAAATTCTTATTTTATTTATTTTACTTTTGTCATTATAATAATAAAAAATTAATAATTGATTAAATTCTTCTATTTTTAACTTTTTCTAAAGCTATTTTTTTGGCTAAAAGGTATCTAAAAATGGAAGAGCAAATGATTAGCAAGGCAACAGGTAGGTCTTTTTCACCTTTACACCTCTATACCCCTATACCTTTACATCCCTAAATAATTACATTTCTTCAATAATAAATACAAATAACAATTTTGAATTTTCAATTATTACTGTTAACAATTTTTGTTTTTTTAATCGGAGCTTGTAAGCCCCAACCCAAGAGGGTAGAAGTTGCCATTCCAAAAGCGGAAGACCCAACCATGTGTTATGATATAGATAAAACTGGGCCGCCAAGATACCTCAGTCCTAAATTAGTAGCAGAAATAGCAACTATTCATCCTGACCAATCTATGCTGTCAGATAAATCGGGTATGGTTTTCATTGAAGGGGGGACTTTTGAAATGGGTGGAGATAATGACCAAGCCAGAACCGATGAATTTCCCAAAGTTCCTACTAGGGTTAATGATTTTTGGATGGATGAAACAGAAGTGACCAACGCCGACTTTGCTAAATTTACAGAAGATACGGGTTATAAAACAGTGGCAGAGCGCACGATTGACGTGGGAGAGTTGATGGCACAATTACCCCCTGGGACACCTCCTCCGCCCCCAGAAGCATTAGCACCTATGAGTTTAGTCTTTTCTCCTCCTAATCAGCAAGTACCAAATAATCCTTCCTATTGGTGGCAAATGGTACAAGGAGCAAATTGGCGACATCCTTTTGGGCCAGATAGTTCGATTGAAGGAAAAGAAAACTTCCCTGTAGTGCATGTTTCTTGGTACGACGCTAAAGCGTACGCCAATTGGGCTGGTAAACGATTGCCTACTGAAGCCGAATGGGAATATGCCAGCAGAGGTGGTGTAGCAGGTAAAATTTATCCATGGGGAGATGAACCTATTGAAGAAGGAACTGTCAAAGCTAACTTTTGGCAAGGAAATTTTCCCTATCGGAACGAAGGCAAAGATGGATTTGACCGACTTGCACCCGTTGCTTCCTTTGCCCCTAATGCCTATGGATTATATGATATGGCAGGGAATGTATGGGAATTTTGCGCAGATTGGTACCACGTAAATTATTATCCGCATCGAGTAAAAAATAAAATAGTCGATAACCCTTTTGGGCCAGGGAATAGTTATGACCCTGATGAAAGAACAACTCCCAAAAAAGTGATTCGAGGCGGTTCTTTTTTGTGTAATGACAGTTATTGTTCAGGTTATCGAGTAGCCGCAAGAATGAAAACAAGTGCAGATACAGGGTCGGAACATGCAGGGTTTAGGTGTGTTAGGGATAAATGATAATTCCTAGATTTAGGCTTTAAGGTAGACTGTTCAGAATTAAGGAGACATGGAGATTTTTTCAGTAATACTTAGTAGTTAGTCAAGTTAATCCTGTCGGATAATTTAGCGACTTTTAAAGCTGTACGTCGTTAAAAATACTCGCCATAGCTAGGCTATGCTTGCGTTTTTTTGCCTAGTACATCTTCAAAATTCACTCAAATTCTATACGACACCATTAACTTGACTAACTACTTCTACTTTGGGACTTTAGAATGGACTGACATTAGAGATTTTGGTGTTAAGAAAATTATTAAAAAAA
>CAYMSC010000209.1:0-10348 GCA_964392805.1 uncultured Saprospiraceae bacterium | reverse complement strand
CTAGCTTTACCTATCAAAATTTTCAATGGCAAGCATATGACCCCAATATAGAAATCTTTGATATTCACTTTATAAATAATAATGTCTATACGGGTTTAGAGATTCAGAATGATCATAAGAAAAAGCTATTTGAAATTATTTTGGGCGATAATGGAGTGCAATTGAAAAATGAGATTCAGGTTATCAAAAAGAGAATTCAAAACGGAAATAAGGTAGTACGAGAAGCTAGTCGGTCTTTGGAAGCTACGATTGATAATGCTTATACAGCTTTAGAGTATGCTAATTTGGCTGCAGATGCTTCGATTGAAGCGCAAATTAAATTAAAAGAAAAAGAATTAGAAACTGCCAAAAACCATCAAGTCATTCAAGATAAAGCGATGCTTTCTTTATTGCCGACTATTCAATTGCCTTTTGATTTGGCTACTGCCAAAAATATTTTAGCACAATCCTTGGATTTTATTTCTGCGGACTATTTAGAAAAATTTAAAACCCATAAAACCCATCTAAATATGGGGACCAAAACGGAAGAATGGTTGCAACAAGGTTTTGCCAATCAGTACGATGATAAATGTCCTTTTTGTTTACAGCAGATGGATAGTAATCTTGAAATTTTACAAGCTTATCAACAATATTTTAATGCCACTTATAAGCAATTATTAGTAGATCTTAATCAGGTCAATTCAACCTTGGCTACTTTTAATTTAGAAGCCATTTTACTGCAAATAGAAAATAACTTGACCGTCAATGGCTCCTTAATTGAATTTTGGAGAACCTACTTATCAAAAGCACCAATGCTATTGCCTATTTCTGAAGAAAAACCATTGTTGCTAGCTGCTTTTGTAAAACTCAAATCGCTTTTTCAGCATAAATTAAGTAATCCGATACAAGCGGTTGATTTAAAAGAATTGACAGCATTTGAGACTATTTTTATGGAATTGTCCAAAAAAATGGTGGGCATGAATACTTTGATTCAAAATTATAATGATAGCATCGAGGCCATGAAAGCACACGAAGATTCGGATGTACAAAGAATTGAACAGGAATTAAAGGAATTATTAGCTATCCAAAAACGGGATGAACCAGCAATTATGGCACATTGCAATAATCTGCTAAAATACACCACCGCTATTGCCCAATTAAAGACTCAAAACGAAGAAAAAAAGCAACAACTCAATCAATTTAAAGGCATTGTTTTTAACTCCTATTTGACCATTATCAATCGACATTTAAAACATTTTGCGCCTTACCTTAGTTTGCGAAAGTTAACTAGCGGTTATATGGGTAGCAGTACTGAACCTGTGGTCAAATTTGCACTTTGTATCAACGGAAAGGAAGTGGTGCATAAAGAAAAAGCTGACCGTCCTTCCATGAAATATTCCCTCAGTGAAGGCGATAAAAATGCTCTAGCATTGGCTTTCTTTTTAGCGAAATTAGAAGCAGATGAAAATTTAGCCAATAAAATCATTGTTTTTGATGATGCGGTCGCTCATTTTGACCGCAATCGCTTGTCTAAATTGTTGAATCAATTAATTATCTTTGGACAAAAGGCTCGGCAATTATTCTTTTTGACGCATAATTTGCGCTTGGGAGAAGAATTTATTAGGCGTATTCAAAAAGAAAATTTAGCTCATAGCAAAAGTCAATTGCAATTTTTTGACTCGACTATGAATATTGTGAATTTTGCAAGTACTTAGTGATAGTAACTGGTAGCACAAACTTTAGTTTGTTCGGTACGCTGACCTTTAGGTTAGCAATTAATAGATTTCAAGACAGGTTTAAAGACCGGTATCCCGGGCAAACTAAAGTTTGTGCTACCAATTCCCTATCTAATTTTTTCTTAAAACACTTAGCATGAACCTTAATTACACTGCCTTCTTTCTCATCGCTTTTATCCCATTAATCATTGCCTATTTTTGGTATCAACCCAACTCAAGAATAGCTAAATGGGCTGGAGTGCCAGATTTTATTGATTTAACTACACTTCGTCCATTACAAATTCTTTGGGCATTTTTATTAAGTTTCACCCTTGTTTATGGCTATATCAATTTAATCATTCATCAAATGGGGTTTTATGAATTATTTTTTACTGACATTATGAAAGGTAGTGCAGAAGCCAAACAAATCACCGAAGAGTTTTTAGCTAAATATGGTGATAAACATCGTCATTTTGGGCATGGTGTTTTTCATGGAGCTATTAATGCTTTTGTTTTTGCTTTGCCGTTTATTGGATTACATGCCTTATTGGCTGGCAAAAAAACGCAATATGTGGTCTTCCATTTTTCGTATTGGTTGGTGACGAGTATGATTATAGGAGGATTGATTTCGGAATTTGTTTAAATACTCATTGTCAGACAAATTTAAGTTAACAACTTTTCACGTTTTCACCACATAGTCATAGAGTAAAAAACACATAGAAGACATAGTTTTAAAAGCTAAAATCAACTATCTAGTATGTAAAACTATATGCGCTATGTAAAAATACTATTGTGACTATGTGATAAAAAAGTATTAGTTTAGGGATTTAGCAAAAAATAACCTACGCAAATAAGCTAGGAGGATAGGTCCCACGGATTTAACGGATCAGGCGGATTTACACGGATTTTCTTTTTATTTTGTATTATCATTTTTGCGTAGATTATTATTTTCGTTTTCCCTTACTTTACTACAATTCCCTAAATCATTTTTTTTGAATAATTTTAGCCTATGAAAAAATCCTACCAATCATTAACCCAAGTTCCGATTATTGATGTAAGTCCACTTTGGGAAGAAAAAGGAGATGTCCAAAAAGTAGCCGAAGCGCTCCGAAAAGCTTGCACCGAATATGGCTTTTTCTATATTCGTAATCACGGTATTTCCGAACAATTACAACAAGATTTAGAAACACTCAGTCATCAGTTTTTTCAATTAGATTTGACGGAGCGAATGCAAATCAAAATGGCATTGGGTGGCAAAGCATGGCGAGGCTTTTTTCCGGTAAAAGGGGAACTAACCTCTGGTAAACCAGATTTAAAAGAAGGTATTTATTTTGGGTCGGAATTAAACGAAACGGATAGCCGAGTACAAGCAGGTTGGCCGATGCATGGCGCTAATTTATTTCCTGCACAATTGCCTGCTTTTCGAGACACAGTCCTGACCTATATCGAAGTTATCACCAAATTAGGGCATCAATTAATGCAAGGATTATCCTTCAGTTTAGGTTTAGATAAAGATTATTTTAATACTCATTTTACGAATGACCCATTGACTTTATTCCGCATTTTTCATTATCCGTCCGCTGAAAAAAAGCCCGATGATGCTAATTTATGGGGCGTCGGTGAGCATACAGATTATGGGGTTTTAACCATTTTAAAGCAAGATAGTGTTGGTGGTTTACAAATTAAATCACAAGGAGAATGGTTAGAAGCTCCTTATATTCCGAATACTTTTGTTTGTAATATTGGCGATATGTTGGAACGAATGACGGGTGGCTATTATCGTTCTACGCCACATCGAGTCAAAAATAGAACCACTAAAAGTAGGCTTTCTTTTCCCTTTTTCTTTGACCCTAATTTTGAGGCGGAGATGCACACTATTCCGCTCGACCATCTGAACCTAACGGCTATTGAACAGACTGCCAATGAACGTTGGGACGGGGCGAATGTGCATGATTTTTCGGGGACTTATGGAGATTATGTTTTGGGAAAGGTGAGTAAGGTTTTTCCGCAGTTGAAGCGGGATGTGATTTAGTCAAAATTGTTGTCTTTAGGAAAATCATTAATAAGGACATTAACTAAATTCCAACTTGTAATTTTAATCGTTTTGCAATAAAATACCTACTCTATGTCTTTAGCTATTCGTTTTTTATCTGCTTGTTTTGCTACTTTGTTTCTTTGTAACTGCGCCAACAAAAAAATCATAAATCCTAACCCCAAAATCGGTTTTGATATCAATGCGATAGATAAAGAAGGGTTAATAGGACCACCTGACGGAAAGGTAGCCCTCAGTTATGAGTTTTGCATCCCTGTCGATGATAAAAGTGTCAATGAAGTTCTAAAAATTGACCCTAGTGTAAAAATTCATAAAAAATCAAAAGGGCGAGTTGCTTGTAACAAAATGGAATGGTTGTGTATTGGGAATTCGCATCAAGAACATGCTAAGGCTAAAATTCAGAGATTAGCAGAATTGTCTTATATCAAGCGGATTCAACGGGCTT
Source organism: uncultured Saprospiraceae bacterium (assembly GCA_964392805.1). Classification (GTDB taxonomy): domain Bacteria; phylum Bacteroidota; class Bacteroidia; order Chitinophagales; family Saprospiraceae; genus JAFMDF01. Next base: position 6,156 of record CAYMSC010000209.1, on the reverse strand, counting down.
ATTTTGAATAGATAATTCAGTTGCGGAGCATAATAAAACTGGTAGCACAAATTTTAATTTGTTCTGGATACAGGTCTTTTAGACCTGTTTGATAAAATAATGTCTTTTTAGTTGGCTAACCTAAAGGTCAGCGTCCCAAACAAACTAAAGTTTGTGCTACCAGTTGTCCGCTACTTAAATAAATAATAAAATACTATAATAATGATTAAACAGCTCCTTCAACTAGCACAAAATAGCCCCTTAAAAAACTATACTTCTACCAATGATTGGTCTACTGCTTATTATCAACTAGTCAGTGATAAATTGCCCATCGAAAAAGCTATTTTAGGTGGTTTTAGCTGCCAACAATTCAGTTTTGCCTTTATGGCGGGTTATCAAGCTGCTTTAGAATATATGTTTCCGACGGTTGCCCCTAATGAATTGAAAGCACTCTGTGTAAGTGAGGAGAAAGGAGGACATCCAAAAGCTATCCAAACCACACTTATCGATAATCATCTTAATGGATTAAAAACCTATATCACCGCAGGGTCGGATGTCGAACATTTACTGATTTTGTGTAAAACAGATAAAATAGTCAATAATAGACCACAACTTAAAATGGTGCATATTCCAAAAGGTGCAGAGAATACGGAATTGATGAATTTTGAGTTGTCTTTTATGAAGGAGGTTAAACATGGGAAATTGGCGATGACTAATACGCCAATAATCGCTAGTCAAGTTTTAGAAGGGGATGGATTTAGTGACTATGCCAAACCATTTAGAACCCTCGAAGATATTTGTGTCGGAGCGGCCTACCAATCCATGCTTTTTCGACAAGCTATTGATCATCAATGGGCAGAAAACTTGCGAGACCAACTTTTATTTAATCTATTTACTTTTACTAATTTACTCCCCTTACCGCTATTAGATCAAAACACCCATATTCTATTAGCGGCTCTTGATAATAATTTTGAAAGCATATTACCGAATATCGAATCAACTATTGAAGCGACTTCTTCTGCTACATTTAAGACCGATTGGGCAATGAATAAAAAATTGATTGGGTTGGGTAATAAAACGAAGGCTGCTCGGTTGGAAAAGGCTCGGCGTTTGGTTTTTGGATAATTCTTAATTCTTCCTAGCACATGCTTTAACTTGCCATGGTCAGTGACCATTAGGTTGCTTTTAAAAAATAAAGGTCTGAAGACCTTTGAACTGGACAGACTAAAGTATGTACTACCAGTGTCCACTTGGCTATTATTTGTCTCCATTTAAAACAAAACTCAGCAAAGACAATAAATACTATAATATGGCATTAAATACATAAAATATATTAATGCGCTTTTTTTTCATACTATCTATTCTGTTAAATCAATTCCTTCCTAATCCTCTCCTAACGAAGTCTACTTATTTAGTGGATGATTTTGAAATGGGCTTAACCGATAATTGGAAAGGTAGACATATTGGACATGAAAATATTTATAAGGTAAAAACACAACATAATAATCAATATTTATCCGCTATATCTGCTGATTCTGACAACCTTATCGTCAAAAAAATTAAAGTAGATTTAGTGGAATATCCTTATTTGAATTGGAAGTGGCGGGCAAATGTTTTACCACAAAATGGAAATGAAAGTATAAAAGCTAATTGTGATGCTTCCGCATCTGTTGCGGTTATTTTAAATACCAATCGGTTCTTTCCTAAATCCATAAAATATTCTTGGTCGAGTACTTTGGAGAAAGACGTTTTGACGGAAAGTCCTTTTGCCTTTTGGCCTTCTACCTGTGATATTCGAGTGATGGAAAGTGGAGATGATAAATTAGGTGAATGGCAAAGCGAAAAAATCAATGTTCTTGCCGATTATAAGCAATTTAATAATCTGACGAAAGTAGCATCCAAAATAGTTTATGCTGTGGTTATTATGACCGATTCTGACAATACCCAAACCTTATCGGCAGCGGATTATGACGATATATATTTTTCTAAAAATTAACCCTTTTTATGTATTTCCTATTGATTTACGACCTTGTTGATAATTATATCGAAAAACGAACGCCTTATCGACCTCAACATTTTGAACATGTGAAAGCAGCGCAGGCTAGAGGAGAATTTGTGATGGGTGGGGCTTTTGACCCTGCTGACCAAGCGGGCCTATTATTCAAAGTAGACCATATTTCGACAGTGGAGCATTTTGCTAAAACAGACCCTTATGTAATTGGTGGGTTGGTGCCTAATTGGCAGATTCGGAAGTGGTCGGTGGCGATTGGTGGGTGATAATACACAGACTGAGGTTGTCTCATAAGTAAAAAGTGAATTATTTGAAACCAAATTAAATATTAAAATCCTCCCCCTCCCCCCCTCCAAAGGGGGAAAAATCTGTACAAAAAGAAAGATTTAGAATTTTATTTGGCAACATTTTTCAAAAAACGACTTATGAGACAGCCTCGTCTTAGTTATATTTTACTCGAACAAGAATGTTCAAGCTATAGTTAATCCATTTCCCAAAGCGCACCGATTCCCGCTTCACACAAACGTGTATTATACGCAGGAATAGCCGTCTTCAATAAATCCATTCCTTCTTTTTCGAGTATTTCCCATTTAGCATCCAACTCCTTCTTTCTATCTAGATTCGGTTGATTGACTCTTGGAATGGCACTTTCTGTTTGGTTGATTAAAAACAGGTAGTTCGCTGTGAATTTATTTGGGAAATTTTCTACATCATCATAAGCTTTTGACTTTCTTTGTATCATTTTTTCATCCCATGCCTTTACTTTTTCTATCAAAGCTTTGCCATCCTTAATTAATCCTTTATCTCCCTTTTTCCCTTCTACATTCTTGACAATGCCAGCTATCTTTTGCCGTAAATCATCTAAGGTATTGACCATATTGTGCATACTCTTCACCTTCCCTTCCATTTCTTTCATTACCATATCATAGGCTTTATAATCTGCCGCTGTGGTTGGATAATTTGGATTGGCTAATACTTCTACCGCACTTTCTGCCAAAGCATCTCCTTGTTTTAAATGAATGGTGTATAAGCCTGGCGATACTTTATGCCCTCTAAAATTACTTTCAATATACGTATCTGCTATGCCCGGCATCGTCTCATGCTTCATGTCCCAAACAAAACGATTGAGTCCACTGTCTTTACTTAAAACCGATGCTGGTGGGGGACCACCTGCCCACGGTTTAAAACTTGCGTCTCTCTTAGAAGTCAATTCTCGAACGATATTTCCAGCTGCATCTTTGATAGTCATCTGAATATCTGCTTGCTTATCTGCTTTTGGCAATTGATAATATAAAACAACACCTGTCGCTGGGTTGATTCCATAAAATGGATGCGTTCCTTTGAATTTTTTAGTATTCCCATTCATTGGACTTCCTCCATTGGTCAACATCGTAGCATCAGGTTGATAAAGCGTCAAAGCAGTTGCGTCTGCGCTATATTGACGGACTAAACTCAAATCATCCAAAATCCAAAATGACCGACCTGAAGTGCCAACAATTATATCATCGTGACGGATTTTCATATCTAAGATAGGCGTGACAGGTAAATTTAATTGGAAAGATTCCCAGTTTCGACCACCATTTCTTGACCAATACATCCCTGTTTCTGTTCCAGCAAAGAGTAAATCTTTTTGGGTTTCGTCCTCTCTAACTACTCTAGTAAAAGCGCCCGTTGGAATACCATTATTGATAGCTTTCCAAGTCTTTCCATAATTGGTCGATTTATATAAGCCTGGTCGGTGGTCATTAAATTTATAACGAGTGGTGGCAATGTAAACCGTTGCTGGGTCATGTGGAGATACTTCAATAGAGTTAACCAAACATTCGGCTAATCCTTTTGGTGTAACGTTCACCCAATTAGCGCCGCCGTCTTTGGTCAAATGGACTAAGCCATCATCACTAGCTGTCCAGATATGTCCTTTTTCATGTGGTGATTCTAAGACGTAACTTAGCGTTCCATAATTTTCTGCGCCTACGGCTTCATTGGTGTAGGGTCCACCTCCATTGCCTTGTTTGTCGTCTTGATTTCTGGTTAAATCAGGGGATACTTCTTCCCAACTTTTACCCATGTCTCTGGTTCGTAGGAGGTATTGAGCTCCATGATAAAAAGTGCCAGGTTCGTGTTTGGACCAAATAATTGGTGCATTCCAATTATATAAATACTTCATATTTCTAGCTTCCTCTCCTAAATATTGATTGGGCGCTGCCATTACTTTCGTACTTGCTTTAGCCTCTGTATCCAAAAGGTTGATTGTTCCTAAATAGCTGCCTCCCATTACATAGCGTGGATTATCAGGGTCAAAGGCTAAAAAAGCAGATTCTCCACCAGCAGAAGGTTCCCAATGACTTTGTGTAATACCATATCTACTGATTGCGCTACTGGCAATTTTAATAGACGTATTATCTTGTTGTCCACCATAAACATTATAGGGCACCATATTATCGACATTGACTCGGTAAAATTGAGCGGTCGGCATATTGTCTTGTCTCGACCAAGTTTTTCCTCGATTAAAACTAATTGCTGCTCCTCCATCATTGGCAATACACAAGTTTTTAGGATTGTCTGGATTTATCCACAAGTCGTGGTAATCTCCATGTGTGCCTGTGATTCTAGTCCACGTTTTCCCACCATCAATCGAGCGCAAAGCTGGTGCGCTTAACACATACACCAAATTTTCATTTTGTGGATCGGTAAAAACTTCGATATAATACCATGCTCTTTGCGTCAAGCGATTGTCGCCACTTACCAAACTCCAACTTGCTCCTGCATCATTAGACACAAATAAACCACCTTTATCTTTGTCTGTGTCACTTTCTATTAAAGCATACACTTTATCAGAATTGGCAGGAGAAACTGAAATCGCCATTTTTCCTTTCTCATCTGGCAAACCTTTATGAATTTTTTTCCAAGTTGCTCCACTATCCACTGATTTATACAAACCACTTCCTGGACCTCCACTGATAACTTTCCAAGGCACTCTTTGGTGTTCCCACATCGCTGCATATAAAATGTGAGGGTGATTCATGTCCATTGATAATTCAACTGCACCCGTCCCATTGTCTACAAACAAGACATTGGTCCAAGTTTTTCCGCCGTCTACCGTTTTATAAACGCCTCGCTCTTTGGATTGGCTATACAAAGCGCCTTGCGCTGCCACATAAGCTACATCAGGATTTTCTGGATGAATTTCTATTCTGGAGATATGTTGAGTTTTTTCCAAACCTAGATGCGTCCAAGTCTTTCCTGCATCAATAGATTTGTAGACCCCATCTCCATGATGGGTCATGACTCCTCTTGGGGCATGTTCGCCCATGCCCACATATACTACATTTGGGTCGCTTTCCGATACGGCAACTGCTCCAACTGAACCTGTTTTAAAAAATCCGTCAGAAATATTATTCCAATGTTGTCCAGCATCTTCTGTTTTCCACATTCCGCCGCCCGTTGTTCCCATGTAATAGGTCATTGGGTCGCCTTTCACACCTGAAGCGGTTACGGACCGACCACCACGAAAAGGGCCGATATTTCGGTATTTTACTAATTCAGAAAAATTGTCAGCTTTTGGTGCAGTGCTGCTCGCTGTTTGTTGTGCAGTTAGTTGGATGCTAAACCATAGCGTACCTATTATTAAAACTATCTTTTTCATACTGGATGTTGTGTTTGATATTATTTAGAAAAGGATGTTTGACTTATATTGTCATTTTATTTCTAACCTCTAATTAAGGACATTTTTAGGAGTTTTTTATCAAGTGGCTTAAATAGTTTTATCAAAAAAATATAAGTAATTAATTATCAGGTAGTTAGCAACAATTAGGACATCAGATAAAAAGTGATAAATCCTGCCTGAGCTGCTCGGAGGGATGAATTCGTTGCCTTGGTTAGCGCGAGGCTCTAGCCTCGTGTTTAATATTCTGCTGCCTCTGGCGGCCTTGACTACAACCGCCAGAAGGAAAATAGGTTAAACAATTTTCAATTTAAAATTTTCAAAAGGGAGGAACAGACAAACGATAATCTTTAAGAGCTAATACCAAGCCGTCAGGCTAAAGATTTAAAATAGCTATTTTTTAAAGCTAGACACGTTGAAAACGTTAAAAATATTGGTTTGAAGATGAAATCTTCAAACATCGGCAGAAACGTAAGTCGTTGATTGTCAGCAACTATTTTCT
>CAYMSC010000208.1:0-10370 GCA_964392805.1 uncultured Saprospiraceae bacterium | reverse complement strand
GAATTTTAGAAACCGAATAAAATATGGATTTCCTCCCCCTAACCCCCTCCAGAGGGGGAAATGCATCGTGCAAAGGATTAAATCGGAACTTTATTTGGCATCATTTTTCAAAAAATGACTTATGAGGCAGCCCCGCAGTTATTCCTTTTTTAAGCGATTGTCTAGTTGTGGTTTTCTGTTGTCAGTTGGGCAACAGAAAACTGATAACTTTAAAAAGAAGCAGTAATAGAAACAGAATCTCGGTAAAGGGTGTACCCAGAAAAAATGCCTAAGCCATTTTCGATATTAGAATAGACGCTAATAGGCTCAACAAAAGGTCGGTCTCTATTAGCAATTTGGCGAGAAAGAGACGTCTGATATAAATAGTAAGCTTTAGATACCGTTCTTAGCACGCCAACCACTTTCCCCATTTTATCTACATTATTCAAACTAATCAAGGAATAAAATTTCAGCCCTGCTTTTTGTCCTTCAAAATCTTCGTCTGTAAATAAAATACCTCCATCTTCATAATGAAAAGTTACGGAAGGGTTATGCTCATCACTTTCTAAAGGCATTAAAGGAACTAAGTTTGATTCTCCAACAATTCCGTCAAAGCCATTCATTGTGAAACCTTCGTCCTCAGCATCTTCGATTTGATTGTATAAACTTAAATGATAGTAATCTTGAGCACCAATTGGGTCTGTAAAACCAACATTAATTTCCACCTTATAAATTCTTTCCTCTATCTCTCCAAAAGTCTCAATCGTGTCCATTTCAATCGTTTCTAATGCTACGGCGAAAGGAACAATATCTTCGGCAATAATTTCTGTAAAGCCGGGGACTTTTACTTCTAAACGATACCCTTTCCCATTTTCTGGTTGCAGGTTTCGAGACTCATAAAATGACTCTTGAAAAGGTTTAAGTTGTAGTTTATCTAGTTCTTGTCCTTGAGAAGAAAAAATACGTACTTCAGCATCATTGACATATTCTGCCGGTTCTGTAGAAAGTACATTCTTACTTTTGGTAACGGAAACACGGAAAGGTTGACCGGGGACAAAATTACTATTAACAACAATTTGAGCTGGTAGTACGGCAATATCTAAATCGACAGGCTCTTCGCATGAAGAGGCAAATATTCCCCCAAAAAAAAGAAGGGCATACATCCAATGTATAGAATGGGATTTGGTCAATTTAGTTGTTTTGATAAAATGAGTATTTCTAAAAATAGTCGCATCAAATAATAGCGCCTAAACAAAAATACAAATTTATTTAATATAATGCAGAATTTTATCGTGTTCCTAAAAACGAACAGTATAGTTAAAAGAAGGAGTGAAGGGTAATAAAGTCACTCGCACAAATTCTTTTTCTCCACTACCATCATTCTTATCTCTCAAACGGTAATACAACGGATTTTTTCGATTATATATATTATAAATACCAAACTTTAACATTTGCTTTAATTTGCCTTTGGTCAAATCGAAGTTCAATCCCATATCTAAATGATGATTCGATGGTAATCGAAAACTATTTTTTTCGCCAACATTCAAAACAGAAACAGGAGAAAATAAATTAGAAGACGAAAAAGTGTATTCTCCCGTAGGTAAAGTTGTAGGTATTCCTGACTCAATAGTCCAATTAGCACTTACATTCATTCTTTCATTCAATTGATAAGTCGCTGCAATTTTGAAACTATGAGGTCGGTCAAATTTAAAATCAAAACTATTTCCAAAATTAACTTCTTCAAATTGTCTAGTTGTCTTAGCGTAGGTATAACTCGCCCAACCTTTCAAAAGGCCTATTGTCTTTTTTAAAGACAATTCAATACCATAGCTTCTGCCCTTACCTTCTGTCACTTTATTCTCCCAATTACTCGCATCTAAAACGATTGACTCAACCAAGTAACTACTTCCTTCTTGATAAGCTATTAAATGCTTCATCGTTTTGTAATACGTTTCCGCTTTAAATATCCAATCATTGGCCCATACTTTTTGAAAACCAATACTCCCTTGCCAAGCCAACTGAGGTCTTACTTTAGCCGTAGCAGGCACCCACAAATCCGAAGGCAAACCAATACTCGTACTGGTCAATAAATGCAAATTTTGCATCATCTTATTGACTGCAATTGTCCACAAGGTCGTGTTACTAGCTTGATAGTTTAAGGAAAATCTGGGTTGCAATGAAAAATATTGAGTCGACTGAACATCAATCAGCGTACTTCTAATACCAATATTTCCTTTCAGCTTAGGGGAAAAAGAAATCGTATTTTCCAGATAAGCAGCATACTCTTGAGAGTTGACTGTATTGTTTACAGCGATTAGGGAATCAACTGCATTGCGTTCGTTTACGCCTACAATAGAATTAGCATCTAGCGTAAAAGCGCCCGGTCGAAAAGTATGATTAATAAATTCTACGCCAAATTTAGCATTATACTTTAGAGAAGGAATAAAGTCAAAATCAATCTTAGCAGACTTATCTTCTATACTAGAGTTATATAAATTGTAGAATAAATTATCTTGAACAGATTCTGCTTCTGCTTGTCCTGACGAAATAATTTGCTCATCATATAATTCCTCAGATTTAAACCAAAACTTACTAAAATTCAACGTTGTGTTAGCAAATAGTCGGTCAGAAAATAAGTGGTTCCACCTTAATACACCAATGGTATTTCCCCAATCTAAATCTTGGTGATGTGTTATTGTTCTAAAATCTAATCCATCTATTATGGACTGATTACGGTCACTAAAATTATCGTTGCCATGATAAACACTTAAAAACAATTGGTCTTTCTTACCTAAATAAAAATTAACTTTTCCATTTAAATCTAAAAAAGTATGACCCGTTACTCCCTTATCTCCTTTGCGTTCCTTCACTTTTCGGCTAATAGGTCTAAGAAAAACATCGAATATCGAACGCCTTACCGAAAAGAAGAAAGAACTTTTATCCTTGACAATTGGTCCTTCAATCGTTCCACTCCAAGCAATTAAACCCAAAGAAGCTTCTCCTGCTAGTTTTCGCTGATTCCCTTCTTTCGTTCTGACATCGAGTACGGAAGAAAGTCGACCGCCAAATCTTGCAGGAAAATTTCCTTTATATAATTTAGCACTTTTTATGGCACTACTATTAAAAATAGAAAACAAGCCACCAAGGTGCGTTGCGTTATAAACAGGCACGCCGTCTAATAAAATTAGATTTTGGTCAGCACTCCCCCCTCGTATATTCACTCCTCCAAAACCACCAGTTCCAGTTTGTACACCGGGTAACAGACTAATAGTACGTAATATATCCGTTTCACCACCCAAAGCTGGCAAATTAGACATTTCGGTTATTGGAACATTATTCGCTTGATTGGCAATCGTAAAAACATCCTGATTAACCCCTTTAGAAGTAACAACTACTTCTTTCAGTGTCAAGGAAGGTTTTAGATTAATCGCTAAATCCGTATTTTTCTTTAAGTTAAATTTCTTAGATTTGGTGGCATATCCTAAAAAAGAGAAGTCCAAATGTTGTTCGCCTTGCGGTAAGGTAATACTAAAAAAACCATATTCATTAGAAGCAAGTCCTTTCTGAGATTTAGGATCAAAGATATTTGCAGCAATCAAGCGTTCTCCTGTCTCCCCATCCTTGATATATCCACTAATGGTATACCATTTTTTTCGCTTAACTTTATACAAAACAAGTTGTGATTCTACCAATTTATATTGAATAGAAGTCTTTGCTAAAAAATGGGCAAGCACTGTCTCGACCTCTTTTCCCTCAAAATTAGCAGAAATAGTTTTATCGGGAATAATATTACCATTAAAAGTAATCCCCGTATTTATTTGTCTACTTAATTGAATTAAAGCTTTTTTTAAAGGCAGGTCTTTAGCATTAAAATCAACTTTTTGCTCCAAGACTGTTTGGGCAAAGCCTAAGAAAGAAAGGCCAGAAAAAAATATTGAGATAATAACTTTTTTCATTAGTTGTATAACGCAGGAATTAAAATTTAGTTGGAAGTCATCCAAAAAGGCTATAATAAAAAAAGCCTTACCACTAATAAAGTGGTAAGGCTTTTTTATTATAATGAGCGGCTAGTAAAAGCTAGTCACAAGTCCCACTTAATTGGTAATATTTTGAATGAATTTTTTCCAGTTTCACAGACTCAAACGCCAAGGTCACTTGTTTTAGTATAGCTTCGGGGTTGTTCTTAATCAAGAACGCATTTAAAGGACAATTCCCCAAACTTTCTTCATCAAAATCCACCGCTACTTCAAAATTGGTTTCTAAATAGGTCAAAACAGTAGCAAGTGGTTGGTTCTCAAAGTCCAAAAGCTTATTCTTCCAAGCAGTATCCTTCCAATTTAGTGCTTTTACAGGACTTAAAGTTGCATCCATTTTATTAAACACAATTTTATCGTTAGCTGTTAAGGTTTTTTGTTCCTTAGTCTTTTCTGCCATAAATGAAACACTCCCCTCCTCTACTTCTACCGCAGTAGTCGTTTCTTGTTGATAGGCTCTTACATTAAATGCTGTCCCCAAAACTTTTATTTGGCTATCCTCCGTTTGTACAATAAACGGTTGCTCTTCGTTTTTTACTACTTTAAAAAACGCTTCTCCTTTTAATTGGACAATTCGCGCTGTCCCATTAAATGTTTTGGGAAAAGATAACTCGCTCTGTTTATTAACCCAAACAGTAGAACCATCTGGTAATAAAACATTTTCCATTACCGTATCTGTCGTAGCAATTTGCTGTAAGTTAGGAGTATCTTTAATAAACAAATTAAACAAAAAACCACAGGTTAATAAAAAAACCACTGACGCAGCAATTCGTCCTAACCATTGCCTACGTTTAATGGGAACTATTTTTGCCTCGGTAGGCAAAGATTCTGTTCGAGCTATACGAGCTTTTAAATTAGCCAAACCCTTATCCACGTCAGGCTGAAAATCATGCTTATAATCTTCACTGAGGTGCCATAGTTTATCTAATATTGCTTTGTTCTCTTCTTGATGTTGCATCCAGTTTTTGTGCATTTCTATCTTCTAATAGTTGTCTTTTGTGAAATAAGCTTTATACTCTATAAAGCCTTGATGTCTTGTATCTCTACAATTTAGTCCTAGAAAAAAAGCTTTCTTTAAAAAAAGATAGACAAATTTTCAATTTTAATTCCTGTTAAATGCAATATAAATACAAAGTTAAAGGCTTTCTCACTTTAAAAAATGAAAAACTTTAACTTTGTATTATGAGTGACACGAAATTTTAACATCCCCCCTATTCGTAAATGTTATTAAAATTATTTAATCCTTTTTTAAAGATTTCCACTAAACAGCAACAAGCAAATTTTAAAATAAAATTTGTTAAAACAGCTAATTATAAATTATAAATAAATTATATTTATTTTTTTAAAAATTTTATTTTAAAAAATTGAAATTCTTTAATATTCCACTAACTTTTTATAATTAATGATTTTTAGGGTCAAAAAAACTTTTAAAGTCCTATAAATATTGGTTACCCCTTGCGTGGTATTAATATTCAACTTAAATTGCATAAAATTATAACCCAAAATAAAAATCACCTACCATACTTACACAACAACTTTCAATCTCATAACATAGCATATCCAAAACTTTAAGAATCAACATTGAGTCTCACTAAAGCTAACGAATGGTTAACTATTTACTTTCTAGTCAAACCGAGAATATGCTACGTCTATCCTCTGACCCTCGCAATGTTTCTAGAATAGAAAACTTTGTAGAACGGATTGCTCAGAAGTACAAAATTGCACCAGACTTATACGGCAATATTCTTATTAGTTTAACAGAAGCGGTCAACAACGCTATAATTCACGGCAATGAAAATGATGAGTCAAAAACAGTAGAAGTCAACATTAAAGAAAACTTTGAGGGCATAGCTTTCCAAGTTAGAGATGAAGGAAGAGGATTTGATTATGAGAATCTTCCAGATCCTACTTCTCCTGAAAATTTGACCAGAATAGGTGGAAGAGGTGTTTTTTTAATGCACCAACTTTCAGATAGAGTAGATTTTCAAGACAACGGGAGTACTGTTGAAATGAGATTTGCCTTAGACAATCCTAGAGGATAAGGAATCCTCTATACTTTGCATTATGTGACTATTCAGGATAGAGAGTATAGATTAGAGAAAAGAAATAGAAATAAGTAAACCTTTTAATTTTTCGGTAAAAAATCGAAAAAATTATTAGCAATCCTTAGTTTTTCTTTCTTTTCTCAATGAAATAGCCTGCCTCGAAAAAATCGGGGCCTCTACACTCTAATTTACTGAATAGATACAGCATTATTATCTATTAATGGATTTTCCTAACTTCAATGAATCAACGGAAGACCTGATTCAGTACCATACAGAAGCAATTGATTTTAACTTACCTAATAGCGATCAACTCACCAATTGGATAAAAACAACTATAAAGACGGAAAAAAATGAGTTAAGTACGCTTAATTTTATTTTCTGCAATGACACTTACCTACACACTATCAATGTAGATTATCTAAACCACGATACTTTTACTGACGTTATCACTTTTCCTTATACCAAAGCAGACGAACCAATCCAAGGAGACATTTATATTAGCTTAGACCGTATTAAAGAAAATGCGACTAAATTTGGTGTACCTTTTCTAAAAGAACTAAAAAGGGTTATGATTCATGGCGTATTACATTTATGTGGTTATGGAGATAAAAGTGAAAAAGAAGCCGCAATAATGCGCGCAAAGGAAAATTTCTATTTGGAAAGATTAGATGTGGAATAATAAATAGGTAAAGCTATTTTGAATCTATAAAATCAAACTTAAAAAAGGAAAAAGAAAAGGGTAAGTCCAGAAAAAAAAATTCTCCTACATTCAAGGGAGGCTAAGGTAAGGAATGTAGGAGAGCTAAACATACTATGAGAAAACTACACAACACAAATATACAAGCAATATTAGGTTAATTAAAGTCATATTTATTAAGCGGTAGGAACTTTGGGCTTTGTGGTGTCAAAGACTTAGAATATGGATAATTATTAGTGGTAATCGGTAGCATTTTTTTAGAATTTTGTGCAATTTGAGCCACTTTGCGGTCAAATTAGCGAATGAATCAAATCCAGATGTATCTATTTTCTTCCTTTTTTCGTCAAACAAAGACATATTACCTTACTCCAAACATTGATCTTTATAAGATTCTGTACTTTTAAAGAAATTCTAGCATAGTAGTGGGGCAAAATAATTTTACATTTTGGCTCTTTGACAGAATGTAAAATTATATTTCTTGCGTCCCTTAGCCAATCCTTAGACTATATGAAATATTTTTACCAATTAATAGGTGTCTTATTTCTTTTCTTGCATGGTTGTAGTCACTCACCTACTCCCACCTCTGTCAAGGAATTTCCTCAAAGTGGCGCCAGTCTTGCCTTGGATGCTTGGTCCCTCAGTAGAAGTTACCCTACCAATAAAATCCTTGTCAAATCCTTTACCGAAGCTTTCGAATACCAACAAAATATCGCCCAAGCTAGAAATATCTCTGCAAATTGGGAGGCTATTGGCCCTAAAAATATAGCAGGAAGAACCCTAGCATTGGCTTTTCATCCTGTGGATTCCAACATCATTTTTTTAGGGTCTGCTAGTGGAGGGCTTTGGAAAACAACTACGGCAGGACTTGGAGCAAACGCTTGGCAAAAAATAAGTATAGGTTTTCCTGTTTTAGGAGTTTCCAGTATTGCCATCTCTCCCACAGATGCAGACGTTATTTATATTGGCACAGGTGAAATGTATAATACAACAGAAACTAGACCGGGCATTGTCAATAGATTAACTAGGGGTACTTATGGTTTTGGTATTTTTAAATCCACAGATGGAGGGCTAAATTGGAGTAAAGCACTTGATTGGACCTACCAAGAAATGAGAAGCGTACAAGACCTCATCATAAATCCTCAAAATGACCAAGTTCTGTATGCCGCCACTTCTATTGGGCTGATGAAAAGTACGGATGCAGGAAAAAATTGGGCGGTAATACATGACATCCCAATGGCAGTAGATGTAGAACTCAACCCCATAGACACCAATATTTTGTATGTTTCTTATGGAAGTTTATTCCAAGATAATAGTGGAATTTACCGTTCTATGAATGCAGGAGAAAGTTATTCAAAATTACGTATTGGCATTCCGACTTCCTATTCAGGCAAAACAATGTTAAGCATTGACCCAAGTTCTGATAAAACGATTTATGCCTCTGTAGCAGAAGCCTTTGAAAGTAGTGGTTTGTATAGAAGTAGCAATCATGGGGAATCATGGATACAACTGAATAGCGAGGATGTAGCAGCCTTTCAAGGATGGTATTCCCATGATGTAGCCGTCAATCCAAAAAATCCTGAAGAAATTATCCAAGTCGGTATTGATTCCTGGTTATCTGAAGACAGTGGTTTTACAATGAATCAACAAACTGCTTGGATTAATGCCCGATATGGCAAAAATCCTGTAGATGAACCAGATGGTCCACCAGACTATGTGCATTCTGATATTCACCGTGTATTTTATCATCCTTTAATGGATAACACGGTATTTTTAGCAACTGATGGAGGTGTATTTGTATCAAAAGATGGCGGCAGGACATACGCCTCTAGAAACGGCGGCTTACAAACAAGTCAGTTCTATGCCAATTTTGCCAACGCTACAAAAGATGCCAATTTTGCCATTGGAGGAATGCAAGATAATTCGACCGCCATCTATACAGGAGAAGCCGCATGGACAAAAGTTTTAGTTGGAGACGGGATGAGTGCAGCTATAGACCCAGAGGATAATAATATCGTTTATGGGTCTTCCCAATTTTTAAATATATTTCGCTCTACCGATAGTGGGCTAAGCTTTGAAGATATAGCTCCTGGTGCTTTCGAGCCTATTTTTAGCGCTCCTTTTGAAATTGCTCCTTCTAGTCCAAGAATATTATATGCGGGAGGTCGTTTTATTTATAAAACGACCAATCGTGGCAATACATGGTTCACCCCTAATCCTAATTTTATTGATCAAGGTAATTCCATTTTAACAATCAATGTTGCGCCAAATAATCTAAATCATTTATTGGTCAGCACCAGTCCAAATGCAACAGGTATAGCCAATGTTTTTAGTAGTAAAGATGGAGGTTTAACTTGGAATAAATTAACTGGATTGCCCGATAGATTAGCTACTGATTTAGTATTTCATCCAGAAAACGAAGACATTGCTTACATCACCTTTGGTGGCTTCGGCAGTTTCCATATTTATCAAACTATAAATGGCGGCGAAAATTGGTTTCCAATAGATAATAATCTACCAGACATACCGCATAATACGATAGTAATTGACCCCGAAAATACTGAAAACATATACATCGGAAACGATTTGGGTATCTATGCCTCAGAAGATGGTGGCATTACTTGGTTCCCTTTTATGGAAGGCTTACCAGAAGGAGTTTTAGCTATGCACCTTAGCATTTCTCCTGCTAATCAAAAATTGAGAATTGCCACACATGGAAACGGTGTTTTTGAAACAGATTTAATTGGTAAGGTAATTACTAATATTAACGAAAAGAATATAGTTTCTGAAGTAAACTTAGCACAAAATTTTCCAAATCCAGTAATCAACCAAACAAGCATTCCACTAGAATTAGGAACAGCTAGTACCCTATCGTTGACTATTTATGATGTAAAAGGAAGCTTAGTAAAGACCGTAATTAATAATCAGCTACTACTACAAGGTACGCACCAAATTCAAGTCAGTTTAAATCAACTCGCTAGTGGAAGTTATGTTTATCAAATTAGCGGGAAAACTAAAAACGGACAAGCTTTTAAACAAAGTAAATTACTACAAAAAAAATGAGGATGACTATCTACTTGTAGGTAGATAAATCATCCTTTCGAGTCTCAAAGTAGTGGGGTTTCCGCACAAGAAAAAAATAGCAGCTCATAAAGCTTCATTTTCTATACTCCTGTTTATCGGAAATGCCATTGTAATTTTTGAAAAATGTAGCCGTATCTATACTAGGTGCATCATAGCTTTTACTTTCATCTTCTGAGGGTACATCTTACATATGGCCAACCTGTTAGTTGAAACTCTTTTCTTAATTAAGTATTAATAAAAAAATACTTTTTTAGTTAAAAAAATGTATCGCCTCCCAATCCGAAAGGGAGACGATGTACATTTATGTTTAACACAAACATTAATTTTAGTCGGGAATAATTTCTTAAATATCGGTTTTTGGAATGACCATTTATTGGTTTTCCGAGCCAAATTTTAATAGCAAGATTCTGGCGAACTTAAAAGTATCAAATAAACTTCGACAATATATCTTAAACCAATTTCTTCCCTGCTCTAATGTGGGATTTCGAGCAGGGTATGAAATTGAAGGTTGATTCTATTTAAAGGAGGAATCAA
>CAYMSC010000207.1:0-10400 GCA_964392805.1 uncultured Saprospiraceae bacterium | reverse complement strand
TGAATTTTATCGTTTTTACGAATTGTCAATCTAAAATTTAATTTAGCTATTTTTTGAAAACTAATTGGGTTTATCCTATATACCTTTACACCCCTAAGAAAAAATCAATAAAACCGATTAACCAATACTTTTTTACTAGTAATTAACTGATTACCAACTTGAATTTTTAAATAATACAAACCATTTGACATTCCAATTAAAGGAATCGAAACAAACGATTTAGGAGTGATCTCCAAGGCTAATTCTTTTTGCAAGCGGCCATAGGCATCAAATAATTGTATCGTACTCGCTTTTCCAGCATACTCGCTTAATTGTACGTTCAACATTTCGGTAGCAGGATTAGGAAAAACCGTTATCGCTTTTAAATCTACTTGGAAATTTACCAATTTTATAGAAGTATAAGTAGCTTCCCCATTTTTAAGCTGCTGCTTCAACCGATAATAATTTTGACCAATTAAAGGGGTATTATCTAGCTCCTTAAAAAAGGCATCAATTCGGTTATTTGAGAACTGATGAATGGATTTTAAAGGCGTGAAATTTTGACCATCAGCAGAGCGTTCCAAAATGAATGCTTCACTTTCTTCGACTGTATTTGTTAACCATTGTAACGCTATGGCACGACCTGCATTAAAAGCAGCAAAATTCAAATAAGAACTCCTTGAATTAGTACCATTATTTCCTCGAACAAGCTGAATACCGTAATCTTCTACTTCGCCAAATTCAAAAGTCTCACAAGCACCTGCGGGCGTATTTCTCTGCATGATTACCCTCATTCTAGTAGTAATGGGTTCGATGAAGTTGGGAACGGTAAAAGTACCTGTTAAAGCAACAGGAGTGCTATCTGTTGGTTGAGCTAAATAGGTGCCGGAATAAACCAATTCGCCGTCGTCTTCAAAGCTGTTATTACCATCAAAATCAATCCAAACTTGAAAAGCTTCATCCCATTGAAAAAAACTAAAGCCAGGCCTTAAACTAAGCTCGTATTCAGTCCCATTTTCTAAAACAGTAATAAGGTTAGTGAAATCTTCATACTTACCTTTACCAGAATTATTGTCGAGTGTATGTAGGCTAACATTGGCGATATATTCTTGCCAAGGCCGATTGCCCATAGCTTCACAATAAGTACCGCTAGGATTCACCTTTACTTCAAATTCACAGATATTGGTGTTGCCACAATTATCCGTAATGGTATAAGTAATAATAGAACTGCCGATTGGAAAAAGACTACCACTAGGAGGTCCACTTGTTTGTAAAATGGAATTGATACCATTGGCACAACTTGAAGTAACCGTTGGTGTTTCCCATTCTGCGCTCCTACTGGAAGTATCTGTTGGGGCAATTAAGAATATATCCGAAGGACAATCAACCGTCAAACTGACAATTGTGCCATCAATAACAGAAATACTATAATCTTCTGTTTCTCCAAAAATATAGGTTTCACAAGGTTCAGCTGCTTGGTCCCTCTGCATGACTATCCGCATCCGTGTTGTACCAAGAAGTGCGTCACTAGGTACAGTAATAACACCTACCAATGGACTAGCGGGTGTGCCATTTTCACCAGCGGGTAAATTGCCTGCATAAACTTGTTCGTTCTCCTCTGAAAAATCATTGTCCTGATTCCAGTCAACCCATACCGTAAAATATTCATCATAATGTTGCCAACTAAACCCTGGCGTTAATGAAATAGGATAAGTTCCTCCTGTAGTAACGATAGCTGTTTCGGTTAAAAAATTACTATAACTATTCTTTTCAGAAGTATTATTTATATTGCTAAATTGAACAGTAGCAATATATTCTTGCCAAGGCTGTTCACTACTACTTGAGCAATAGTCAATAGCCGTAATTATTTCATTAGAATCTAGGGGAGGAATTGCCTCAATAACCTCAAAGAATTGGCTAACAGTAGCGGCTGCATTATATGCTTCGTTTCCGTCCTGACTAGCTTGTACAAATACTCTTCCTACCGTTCCGTCAAGTGTAATGGTATCGCCTGAAATTGTGGCAGGACCAGAGACAATGCTCAATTCAACAGGCAAACCAGAACTAGCGATGACTGGAATTTCAAAAGGTTCATCGGTAATCACCTTATCGGCAATTTCTTGAAAATCAATAAACTGATTTAATGGACCAATAGTGTCTCCCTTGGAGACAAAAATAGCAGTAATAGTCACATTTTCGCTCAAGTTAATCGAAGTAGCCGCAGCTATTGAATTAACATTTGTCGACCAGCCAGAAAAAATAAAACCTTCCTTGGCAATGGCTTCAATTGGTATATCAATGTCATTAAAATAAGTACCTGTCCAAGGGGTATTATTTTGATTGGTGGTTACAGTATTGATTTTTATACTTCCACCATCAGCAGGAAAAGACTGAAGCGTTACTTCGGAAGTACCATTTATATCGGATAAACTTTCGATAAAATGATTTCTAACCGCATCCGTTCGACCGTCTGCAAAAGTCCTCAATACATCGACATCTTGGTTCCACGTCCAGACATTTTGCCATTGTTGATTATGCTGTTGAATTTCAGGTTGATAAGTTGCTTGAAATTCATCGATTTTATCGAGCATTCTTTGTTTGGAAAATAAGACATTTAACTGGTCAGCCATTCGGTTGATAAAGTCCGTTTTCCATTGGGGATTTTCTATTAATTTCTGAAATAGAATCGTTCCCCAATCTGGATTGGGAAAGAAGAAAGTTGGATTCAACATTCTATCTAAAGAATTCACATTCGGATTTCCAGTATTAAAACTACTCGTTTCTAATTCCAAATAGCCAAAACTAAAATCTAAATCTTTGGTCATCCAACGCCATTTGCCATCGGCTGTTCTAGGTCGCCAGCGCAAATAATTATTACCTGGCCAATCTGTATTGTCAATAAAAATATTATGAATAACATAATCCATATAATTATCCAAATCGGCTAAATTAGCCAATTCATTCAACCCATTTTCATCGGTAAAAGATTTGGAACGGAGTAAGCTATCTAATTGTGCCCATGCGACAAAATCGCCTTCTTTAGCGTCGTCTAAATTTTCAATTAAATCAATTTCGTCATCGTCTAAATCGTAATGATTTTTAATATATCTTTTGTCAGAACGCTCTCTTAAATTATAGATGCCCCAGTAGGCGCCATTGAGATAGGCAATGGCAGGACGATAAGCTTGGTCATCTAAATTAGGTGTTTCAATTTCAACTTCTAAATCGTTTAAATTAGCAACTAAATCACTTTCTAGCGCATCTCGAAACATGGTATATTCCCAATCTTGTCCTGAATTTCTTAATACCAAACTTCGATAGACTTCTTTATCCTCATTAGGGAAAATAGGGTAATCAATAGTCGAACTTCCTAAACTTCCTTTAGCTTTGATGGCTAATGATTTTTGGTCTAATATAGCACTAGCAGACCCTTGAATTTCTACTTCTGCCATTTGGTTAAAACCTTGCGTGCCGTCCGTTTCATAAAATTCTATATTTAAGGGCACTTCTATATCTTCTTCATAATTAGGAAAAAGACCTATTTCCTCATCGAAAAATAAGTCCGCACTTCCTGAAATAGCAACTATTGGGAAACTATGATTGGTATTGATTAAATAGGAATTGGTGATAATTTCACTTGAGGTAGCTCCTGCTTTGAAGGCTTTTGCTCGAATAACTTGGGAGGTATCAACCAAAATAGGTGCATCATAACTAGAACTATTTTCTGTTGGTTCGCTGCCGTCGGTTGTATAATAAATGGTCGCTTCGGCAGTCTCCGTAGTCAAGTTCACTGTTATAGCTGCATCATATAAACCACCAATTGGACTAATCGCTGGTGTAGTAACTTCTTCAGGTATTGGTTCGCCATTCATCTCATTGGGAGTGGGAGCAGAAAACTTAACAAAAATAGGACTGCCATCAGGCGAACGTCCCTCAGAAATATCAGTCATTTGTTCCCCATAGCTAAGCGTATCTATTGGGGTACTACCATCTGCATCATATAATCCTATTTGTTCTCCACTGCCACCAAGTTTGGGACTAACGTGCAATTCCCCTTGGTCTTCATCTCCATCAAACCAAATAATTAAATAACCACCAGCAGGAACAGTCGTTAATCTGGGATTAGTTGTAGGAATTTGCCATTTATCAGGTTCAGAAAGGTCATCGGTTACATATTTTCCGCCTAAATCAAAAGGAATGGTATCGGCATTATAAATTTCTACCCAATCATCAAATTCGTCATTTTCGTCCGCAATGGTCTGGTCATTGGATGCCATAAATTCATTAATGAAAATTGATTGACCTGATAGAAAGGCGGTGTAGAAAAAGGTGATGAGGAAAAGCCCCATAGCTTTTGCCAAGTTCATAGTTTTGTTTTTGTAGTGTTTGTTAACTTGATAATGTTAGATTAAAACAAAATTTATGTGATTGGTTTTTCTGATGCTGACTTATTATGACTTTATTATATTTTTTAAAACATCTAGAAATGAAAACATAATAAATCATAATTTCAAACAGCGTCTCTCAGCGTCAAAAAGAAGAAGCCTATTAAACAATTTCCTAATTCAACATTGTCAAGTTAATTAATCGAAATGATTAAAAGCAGGGGAATATAATGAAGTATTTTATAAGTAAACCTAGGAGGGAGATGGATTATTTATAAAACAGTGGTTTTTATAAAACTAAAAGTACCGCTTTTTTAAGACTAAAAAAAGTTAAAATAGCTGGACCTTTATTGGTTTGTCTTTAAAACGAGTAAAACTAATACGATGAGGGAACTATTCTAATTAAAAAATGACTTTATACATGGGAGCATTTTTCTCCCAAAAAATTACTAAGGAACGCGATAAAAATAAATGGAGATTCTCGTCGGACGATTAGTTAAATAAACGATTCATTTTAAGTGTTTTAGCTAATCGTTCGACTTTAAAGAATCTGCATTTATTTTTATCTTACTACTAAAAAAGAATTTTGGCAAAAAAACTAAAATTAAGACAAAAGGATTTATTAGCGATTGGCTATCCCAAAGGAAAAGCCATCGGCTTGGCTATCAATGCAGCTATTAAGCATTGCAAAAGACAATCCAAAGAAGTTGTTTTAACTCAACTAAAGTCAGTATTAGAAAAACCTGAACAATTTCGGAAAGATGCTGCTTTTGGACAAATTGCTACGATGTTGTTATGGGCAGAAATGGAAGAAGCAATTCAAACAGAAATCCCATTAACCAATGAACCAAAAGGATATAAAACCTATGGTTTGCAGCACATCGAAGCAGGTACTTTATTGCAAATGGATACAGCGATGCGGTTGCCCGTAACGGTAAAAGGGGCTTTGATGCCAGATGCACATCAAGGTTATGGTTTGCCGATTGGTGGCGTATTGGCAACCGATAATGCGATTATTCCTTATGCGGTGGGAATGGATATCGGTTGTCGGATGTGTTTGACGATTTATGATAGGAAACCAGCTTTCTTGAAAAAAGAAACTCGACAATTAAAAGAAATTTTGCAGCAAAATACTAAATTTGGCAGAAGTGAATTTGCTAACCCAATGGACGATGCTGTTTTAGAACGGTCTGAATTTAAAGAAATTAAATTTTTAAGACCGCTACAAGGGAAGGCTAGAAAACAGATTGGTTCTTCGGGGTCAGGCAATCATTTTGTAGAATTTGGCATAGTAGAAATTTCAGAAATAGCCAATGAATTTAACTTACCCATTGGCGAATATGTAGGTATTTTATCGCATTCGGGGTCAAGAGGATTTGGGGCGATGATTGCAAAACACTATACCCAAATAGCCATGAATCAATGTTATTTACCAAAAGTCGCAAAACATTTAGCGTGGCTGGATTTAGATACAGAAGCAGGGATGGAATATTGGTTGGCAATGAACTTAGCGGGAGATTATGCTTCTGCTTGTCATGCACATATTCATCAGCGTTTAGGCATCGCTTTAGGAGAACAACCAATTGCGACTATCGAAAATCACCATAATTTTGCTTGGAAAGAAAAATTGGCGGATGGCAGAGAAGTTATTGTTCATCGCAAAGGAGCTACGCCTGCGGGCAAAGGCGTATTGGGTATTATTCCCGGCTCAATGACCGCCCCTGCCTTTATTGTTCGGGGTAGGGGAGAAGCAATGGCAATAAATTCTGCGGCTCACGGGGCAGGTCGAAAAATGTCTAGGACCAAAGCTAAAAGTTCGACTACTTATAATGAATTAAAAAAACACTTAAAACAGCACCAAGTTCAGTTGATTGGAGGAGGATTAGATGAATCGCCATTTGCTTATAAAGACATTCGCCAAGTAATGGCAAATCAGCAAGATTTAGTAGAGGTGTTAGGTCAATTTTATCCAAAGATAGTGCGAATGGATAGGTAGATTAATAGAATGTCTCAAGCGAGCCACTTTTTTTTGAACTAAATAAAAATTGTAACTTTATATTTATAAGTTATCTGATTTGGAAGAAAAGATATAAAGGGTTTTTTTATAAAAAGTAGATTTATCAAAATCACCTTAAAAAGGTGAATGATATTGGGTCGAAGTTGAAAACTTCAACCATCAGTCTCTTCTTTTATTTAAGCACAGAACCGATATTTGAAGTTTTTAACTTCAAATCACTATGCTTCAAGACTTTGACTTGAATTATTAGGCGCTAATTTTTTATAAGAAAACCCTTAAAAGATATATATATGAACCCACTAAAAATCACAATTTTGTTTTTATTACTAAGTTTAGCAAGCTGTGAAACTAGCAATGCAGCAACACCCCCTCAACCAATTAGTCATGCTATTTTTGATGAGTTATTAAAAAAGCATGTAACTCCTGAAGGGGCGGTTAGTTATAAAGGTTTTATACAAGATAGTGTTCGATTTAAGGAATATTTGACCTTATTGGAAAATAATCGTCCAAATAGAGATACTTGGTCAAGAGACGAGCAATTGGCTTATTGGATAAATGCTTATAATGCATTTACTGTAAAATTAATCTTAGACCATTATCCTGTTAAAAGCATTAAAGATATTAAGGATGGAGTTCCTTTTGTAAATAGTGTGTGGGATATTAAATTTATTACGATAGGTGGGAAAGCGTATGATTTGAATAATATCGAACATGGTATTATTCGGAAGCGATTTAATGAACCACGCATCCATTTTGCCGTTAACTGTGCCTCTTATTCTTGTCCGAGATTGCGGAATGAAGCTTTTGTTGCAAGCCGATTGGAAGCACAATTAGAAGAACAAACTCGATTGTTTTTTAATGATAAACGTAAAAATAATATCATTAGCAAAGACAAAATTGTTATATCTAGTATTTTAAATTGGTATAGCCCAGATTTTACGAAAAAAGGTTTTCTAAGTAGAATTTTCGGAAAAAAGAAACGGCACCAAAGCTTTATAAAATTTGTTAATCCTTATGTAGATATTGACATTAGCAAGAATGCTGAAGTACATTTTATGGATTATCGCTGGGATTTGAATGAGTAAGTAGCCGTAACTTTTATAGTTTTTACCACATAGTCACAGCAGTTAAGACACATAGTAAGCATAGTTTTTATGAACTAAGACTAATTTATTTTCTTTATTTTGCCTAAATTAAACCATCTAGTAGATAAAACTATGTTCACTATGTGAAAACGCTATTGTGACTATGTGGTAAAAAAGATGATTGTTTATTTTGTCTTATTACGCTTACTTCACATAAGTGGCTTTCAACTTATTCAGCAGCCAATAACCGAAAACTCATTCGGTGATGCTCCGTAGCCCCATATTTTTTAATAGCTGCTCGATGCGCTTTGGTTGGGTAACCCTTATTTTGTTGCCAACTATATGCTGGATAATCTACCGCTAGTTTTTTCATTAACTCATCTCGATAAGTTTTGGCTAAAACAGAAGCCGCTGCAATAGATAGGTATTTTCCGTCGCCTTTGATCATACAATGATGAGGCGTATTTAAGTAAGGTTTAAAACGATTCCCATCAATCAAGAGTGAAGTAGGTTTGGTGGTCAATTGGTCAATCGCTCGGTGCATCGATAAAAAAGAAGCATTTAGAATATTGACCTTATCTATTTCTTGTGGAGAATAAGACCCGACTGCCCATGCAATTGCTTCCTTTTCTATAATCGGCCTTAAAAGGTCTCTCTGTTTTTCTGTTAGTTTTTTTGAATCATTTAATAAGGGATGCTTAAAATCTGTTGGTAAAATAACCGCACTAGCAAAAACAGGGCCCGCCAAGCAGCCTCTTCCTGCTTCATCACAACCAGCTTCGATTTCGCCTTTTTGAAAGTAGGGTAATAGCATTTTTCAGGTTATAAATTATGAATTATAATAGATGCATAAAACGAAAAAAATAGGACGGGATTACTCGGAAAATTCAAAGTAGAAATTCTATTTTCTGACTTTTAAGCACAAAATACGGCTTACTAGATCATAATTCATAGCTCCTAAGGTCAAATTTTTTAGTCATTTTTTGGTAAAAAAAATTTTTTTAGCATAAAAAACAACCAATTATGCGGTTTGGAGCATTTTAAATTTAACCTAACTATATTCTTTATGCAACAAATACTTTTTTGAATAGATACGGAATTTAACACTTTTTAAGAATTTTCTTTGGTTGAAATTAATTCAATTAATTAAAAATTTGGCTTACATAAGCTATTGAACAACAATTATTTAAACTATTTTAAGAGATATAGTGTTACTCGTTATTTAGATTCTTTCTAAATAAAAATACCTATATAGGAATTATTGTCCAATATTCTCACTAATTATATCTTTGCGCTGACAAAATTATGTCAATTCGATTAATATTGAGTTTTCAGAATTTTCTGAAACTTTATTTAATACTTCTTTGATGAAAAATCGGCGTATTTCTTCTTACCTTTTCCTACTCTTTACCTCGCTTATTCTGAGCGTTGGTTCTCTTTCTGCGCAAAATTTGGATGAAGGGAAAAACTTGTTTAAAGTGAACTGTGCTTCTTGTCACGCTAAGGACATGAAGAGTAAATTGACGGGACCCGCTTTAGCTGGTTTCGAGGAACGATGGGCAGACTATCCGCAGGAGGATTTGTATGCTTGGATTCGTAACTCACAAGCTTTGATTTCTACTGGACATCCTAGAGCGAATGAATTATGGAATGAGTGGAAGCCTACCGTGATGACCAACTTTCAAAATTTAACAGACGACCAGATAGCAAATATATTAGGTTATATAAATGGTGTCGCTGATGGTACTTATGGTCCTCCTAAGCCAGCAGGTACGGACGCCGGTGCATTAGGTGTGAAAGCGGAAGAAAGTGATAATACCTTATTATTTACAGTCTTAGCTATCATTCTAGGTTTATTAGCATTAGTATTAACAAGAATTGTTTCTAATCTTAATTATTTAGCACAAACTAAAGAAGGAAATGCTCCTGCGACGAGACAAACTCTAGCAGATACCTTAACTAGTAAAGGGGTGATTGGCTTTTTGATTTTTGCAGGGATTGTTTTAGGCGGTTATATGACGGTTAATAATGCGATTGGCTTAAATAGAATGCAAGGATACCAACCAGAGCAGCCTATTAAATTCTCTCATGCAACACATGCTGGTTTACAAAAAATAGATTGTCAATATTGCCACGATGGAGCTAGAAGAAGTAAGCACTCGGTGATTCCTGCGGCGAATACCTGTATGAATTGTCATAAAGCGGTAAAAATAGGGTCTACTTATGGAACAGCAGAATTGACAAAAATTTATGCGTCTACAGGTTTTGACCCGAATACAGATAAATATATTCCGAATTACGAGGAAATGGAGCAAGAAGATATTGCGGAAATCTATAAAAAATGGATTGTCAACTCTTTTGTGCAAAACGACGATAATAAGACTAAATATAGTGCCTTAAAAATTTCTGATGCTGCGGTAAGAGAAGCAGACAAGCAATGGAATGGCATCGTTTCTTCTTTAACCAATGATGTTAAAACAAAAGTACAAGGACCAATCGAGTGGATTAGAATTCACAACTTACCGGATCATGTATATTTTAATCACGCACAACACGTAACGGTCGGTAAAGTAGAATGTCAAAACTGTCACGGTAAAGTAGAAGAGATGGAAGTAGTTGGACAATATTCTCCTTTATCTATGGGCTGGTGTATCAACTGTCACAGACAAACAGAAGTTAAGTTTGCCGATAATGAATACTACGATTCTTACGAAGTATACCATAAAGAAATTAAAGAAGGCATTAGAGAGAAAGTGACCGTAGAGGATATTGGTGGTTTGGAATGTCAGAAGTGTCACTATTAAAAAGAAGTCAGAGGTCAGACCATTTCATTGTCAGAGGTCAGACGGTATAGAAAGTAACTAAAAAAAGTTAGTCGATTTTTAAATGGGTTGAAAACCTATATTTAAAAAAGATTGAATTAAAAATCCAAAA
>CAYMSC010000206.1:0-10409 GCA_964392805.1 uncultured Saprospiraceae bacterium | reverse complement strand
TATTCTATCACATGAACATTTGCAGTACCTGAGCCATTAATTTGCAAATCAGCTTTTTTAGCTACTAATTCATTGGCATTTAATTGACCGACACCTGAAATATTTGCTTCTAGAAGATTGACTGTTCCAGTAAAAGAAGTTTCGCAAGAACCGTTTATTTGGAGTTCCAGCGTATTGGCAGTTAGCGGGAAATCTACCACTCCAGCACCATGCATAATAATTTCTAAATCTTCAAAATTCAGCGCTTGGTCTGAATGAAAATTACCAAAGCCATAAGAGTGAATAGATGCTAAATGCTCGAAGCTAATATGTAAAACGATACCGTTTTTTGGTTGCAAGGTATACCCTTTTTTAGCTTTAATTGACAAGGTTTTGCCACCTTCTTTTACGCCAAAATCTAAATATTCAATCAAATTTTCATCCCCCTCTACAGCTGCGGAAGGAATTCCTTGGCGGAGTTCCACTTTGTAGTTTCCTTCAATCATGATATGCTCAAAATCATCAATCGGAAAGTCTACTTTTTTAGTGATGCCATTCCCTTCTACAAGGTTATCACCATTCCCAATGCCTCCAGGAGCAAGGCTACCTCTGACAATGATCATTCCCGTTATAATATGTAAAACAACTGCGGCCAATAAGCCTATTAAAATTTTATTACTAATTTTCATAATTATTTTTTTTGTAGCAAAGGCAGAGGGATTAGGTCTGGATTAGACCGTACCAAGGATTATGCCTTTTGCTGAAATTTATCTTTTCAATTTTAGATTTAAAATTTTACATTTTAGAATTATCCACCACTTCATTATTCTCTTTTTGCAAAGCCTGCAAATCTTTAAAACTAATACCCAGCAGTTCCATCATTTTGAAAACTTCTGGGACATAATGTTTAAGAAAAGCTTCTTTTTTAATGGCCTTCGTTCTTTCGAAGGCATCTTCAGCTACAAAATAGCCAACACCTCTTTTATTAAAAATGATTTCTTTTTCTTGTAAATAACTGAAAGTACGAGCAACAGTATTAGGATTGACTTCGACTTGTGCCGCCATTTCTCGCACGGATTGGATACGGTCGCCTCCTTTGAGTTCAGTTGCCAAGATATTTTCACAGATATAATCAGCTATTTGCATATAGATTGCTTTTGGCTTGTTAAACTTCATATTGTGTCTTTTTAAGAAACGACGAAAATTAAATGCTATGTTTTTTAAATGGATTAGAAAAATATTCCATTAAAAAACTAAATACGGAAGTTAATTTTCGTCAATACTAAAGATTTCAAATTTTTTCGTTCATCGCGGTGTTCAAATTGTCTAGAACAATTATAATTCCGTTTCTTTCAACTTAAAATACCCAATAAATAGCATTACGGTTGGGGCAATAATGAAGCCCATAAACTTGGCGTATTTTGGTACAAATTCTTTTATACTTGCTACAAATGCTCTCGACGGTTCGACAGGTACCATTTTGCCATCAATCATCATTTCTGGTCTGAAATGGTAAAGTCCTTCAAACAAATCAGCAAAAATGATTCTAAAAGAAGCCAAACTACAAAGTGCGATTATCGCTAAAAGAATGATGGCACCAAACAAGGTCTTGAAAAAAGCAAACCGTTTGAAGGTCGCTGCACCAGCAAGGAAGATGGTATGTGCGGCTAAGTAAGCTTTTATAGCAATCAAGCTATCTTCTCGAAAAGGCGTAAATGGTTCGAACTGGTGATTATAAAAAGCCATTCCTACCCAATTAGCAAATTGAGAAAATAACCAATAATAGATCACTAGCCCAGTCGTATAAACAAATCCTGTTAACAACCATCGGCTCACATATTTTTCCAAATTGGAAGCAGGTAATTGTAAGTAAAATTGACGCTCTGTCGGTTTTATAAACTCGTAAAATGCTAAACTACTGACAATGAATCCACCTACCAAAAGCCATTGGCTAAACATAGCGGCATGAAAATTATTACCACCGTTTCGAGAACCAGTAAGATTAATAGTCCAAACGACAAACATAATGGTCATTAAAATCAAAAAAGATTTCCCACTTTGATTAAAATCTCGCCGTAATAAATGCCCAAACCGAGCGAAAGAAAAAGATTGGTTAGCTTCCATTGTTTTGTTATTTTTAGTATAGTTGATTGTTGGATTGATAGATATTGGATTCATGGTTTGTTTTATTGAAGAGGTTATAGAATAGATTTTTTACTGATAAGGTTAGTTTTTATTTTGATGCTTTAATCCCGTATTTTAATCGGGAGAGGGATGCTGTTTAAAGTTATGACTCATTATGTTTTCTTACGAAAAATGATGTTAAAATTATGTTTTAACCCAGAGACAAGAAAAACATAAAAAAGTCATAAAAGTCAGCGTCTTTTTCCGATAGCTATCGGAATCAAAAAATAAACATTTTAATACCAACAGCTATCGTCGTACAGCTCTTTTACTTATCGAAAATAGCTAGAACCGCTTCCCTATTAGCCATCACCGCATTAAAGAAAACCTCAATGTCAATTTCTGTTTCTTCGTCATAGACGTTTTCACTAACCACCATATAGCCGCCTGGTACTCGTTCTGCGTACAAAACATTATCTGGTTCCCCACGACTAAATGTTACTTCAAAATGCAATTTTTGAGCAATGTCTTCTACCGACCCTTGAAAGATAATTTTACCACCATCTAAAATAATGATGGGGTCCATTAGGCTTCCCATATCCCTTACTTGGTGAGTAGAGATGATACAGATTTGGTCATCGGTAATTGCTCTGGCGATAATTTTTCGGAATAAGCTTTTAGAAGGAATATCCAATCCATTAGTTGGTTCATCTAAGATGAGCAACCGAGCGTTGGTGGCTAAACCAAAACTAATCATCGCTTTTTTCTTCTGACCCTGAGATAGTTGCGTAAATTTTCTATCCATAGGAATGTCAAAATCTGCTAGATATTGATGAAATTGCTTTTGACTAAACCTTGGATAAAAGGGGGTATATATTTTTTCAAAAGTGGCTATTTTCATAGCAGGAATGTATAAATCTTCAGGTATGAAAAACACATCTGACAAAAAAGTTGGAAAACGATCACCTGGCTTAAACCCCAAAACGCTAATATCTCCAGACTTTGGAAAAAGAAGTCCTCCAATTAGTTTTAATAAACTGGTCTTGCCTGCCCCATTTTTTCCTAACAAGCCATAAATATTACCTGTTGGAATGTCTAAATTTAATTCCTTGAATAAGGGTGTTTTCTTTTGATAATGAAAATTGACGTTTTGTAATTGAATCATCGTAGTAGGTTTTAATAAAGGTTCAATATTTAATTTTTGCAGTCGGGTGATTGCTTTAGAAATTCCTGATTGACTTAGTGTATTACTTAACTAGTACACTACAAATGTAAGCTAATACTTTTGATATTTCCAAATTTTTTTGAAAAAAAGTGAGAAAAAAGTGAGAAATAGAAAGATTTTGTAGACATTTAAGGATGAGAAACCACTTTTAAAATAGATATTTGAGTGTAAACTATGGAGAAAACAATCAACTATACCCAAAACTCACGTTACTTAGAAACGACTACACACTATGAGAATCGCCTTCGATGCAAAACGAATATTCAACAACCAAACTGGTTTAGGCAATTACAGCCGTACCTTATTGGACAATTTGTATCGTTTTTTTCCTACGGAAGACTACCTATTATATACCCCTCGTGTACCTACGTCAACCAATAAATACGCCAAGCAATTTAAAACGGTATCCGCCAATACCCGATTTAAACACATTTGGCGGAGTTATGCTATCCGAAAAGATTTAGAAAGAGACGGTATAGATGTGTATCATGGATTGAGTAATGAAATTCCGTTTTGGTTAAAACATACCAAATCGGTGGTCACTATCCACGATGTCATTTTTAAAGTGCTACCAAATACCTACCCCCAATTAGACCGTTGGCTATATGAAGAAAAGACCCGATATGCCTGTAAGTATGCCGATAAAATTATTGCGATAAGCGAACAGACCAAAAAAGATTTAATCAAATATTATGAAGTCGAACCCCAGAGAATAGAAGTGGTCTATCAATCTTGTCAACCTTTTTTTTATTGGGAAGAAACGATAGAAGAACAGTTAGGTGAAAATTTTAGCTTATTTCCAAATTTGCAATATCTGAAAGAATTACCTTCAGAATATTTGCTGTATGTAGGGTCTATTATCGAAAGAAAGAATTTACTGACGGTAGTAAAAGCAATACAACAGCTACCAGAAAAAGAAAGAATCCCCTTAATCGTAGTCGGTAATGGAAAAAATTATAAAAAGAAAGTCCAAAATTATATTACCCACCATCAATTACAAAAATGGGTTATTTGGTTGACGGACATAACTTCCACCCAAGCCTTAAAACATTTATATGAAAAAGCTCAATTATTAATCTATCCTTCTTTTTATGAAGGATTTGGTTTGCCAGTAGTAGAAGCGATGCTATGCGGTACGCCTGTGATAACTTCCAATGTATCGTCTTTACCAGAAGCAGCAGGGCAATATGGAAATTTAGTTCATCCGAATGACATTAATGCGATGAGTACTGCGATTCAAGCTCTATTAACAGATAGCAAAAAAAGAGAAATTATAGGAAGGCAGGGAAGAAAAGCAGCTTTGGAAAGATTTGACCCTAGAAAATTGACGAAGCAGATGATGGAGGTATATCGAGCAGTTTAGTAGTCGGTTATCAGTTTGCGTAAACCGATAACCGACAACTGTTAATGCAATTTAGAACTCACCAAATTTAAGAACTCCGTACGAGTTGCTTGGGCTTTGAAAGCACCCGTAAAAGCGGAAGTTGTGGTGACAGAATTTTGTTTTTGAACCCCTCGCATCATCATACACATATGTCGTGCTTCCATGATAATAGCTACACCAAGTGGTTCCAACGTATCTTGAATACAGTTTAAGATTTCGTGGGTAAGTCGTTCTTGCACCTGTAAACGGCGAGCAAAAACATCTACCACTCTTGGAATTTTACTTAAACCAACAATTTTACCATCTGGAATGTAAGCAATATGTGCTTTGCCAAAGAAAGGCAGCATATGATGCTCACAAAGAGAATATACTTCAATATCTTTAATCACAACCATTTCACTGTAATCTTCAGAGAACATGGCAGATTTAAGAATTTTAGCTGCATCCATTTCATATCCATGTGTTAGGAATTGCATGGCTTTAGCAGCTCTTTCAGGTGTTTTAAGTAAGCCTTCTCTTTCAGGATTTTCGCCTATTTGAGACAACAGTCCATGAAATTTGCCTGATAAGTCAGCCGTAACTTTTTTTGAGTACTTTTCTGTTTTTTTGTAATTCACGTTTTCTTTTGTGTAGTATATGTAATAGGTTAATAGAAGCAGATAACAGTTATTAGGTGATTGATAATAACCATTTGCCCCTCTAATAACTAATCGCCAAAATATTCGGCAAAGATGTTTTCTGTCTCATATAATTTAATGGAATGTAACTGACAACTTTTAAAATGAGGGACCAGTTGTTTCCATATAAGGATAACCAAATTTTCGGTCGTTGGTTGAGTTTTTTTAGAAATAAATTTTACGTCTTTATTTAGATTGGAATGGTCTAAATGATTGGTGACTTCTTTTTGTATCAAATTACTCAATTTCTTAGCATCCATCACAAATCCAGTTTGTGGGTCAGGCGTACCTTTCACGGTGACAAATAATTCATAATTATGTCCATGAAAATTTTTATTGGCACATTTACCAAAGATCTTAAAATTTTTTTTATCCGACCAATCCTTAACCCATAATTTATGCGCTGCATTAAATCGTTCCCGTCTTGTGAGATAAACTATTGCCATGATTTATTAATCTAAAATTTTACTAAACGAACTAAAAGGTAAATTCTCAATCTCAACTTCAAATTCAATCTCAACTTCAAAAATTTAGTGCATACCCTTGAGGTTGAAGTTGAATTTGTAGTTGAGTTTTTATTCATTGAGAACTTAGTCAAAAAGGACAAAACGCCTTATTCTTCAACCCTTTAAATGTGTTGCTCAACTATGTGAAAATCTTTTTCTAAAAATGAGAGCGCAAAAGTACGAAGAAATGTATTTTTAGGTGGGATTTTTCTATTTTTGTTTTAGATAGTTGAATTGTTGTGGCGAAATAGCTGTTTCTTCTGACTATTAGAGAAAATTACATTCGTTAATAATAAGGAATCCGTGATAGGAATACCTTTAAACTTATACTATACATTGGCCAAATCATCTACTAAAGCTAAACCAAAAGTAAAAAAAGTAACCCCGCTGATGAAGCAGTATTTTGGGGTTAAAGCCAAACATCCCGAAGCGATTTTACTATTCCGTGTGGGGGATTTTTATGAAACTTTTGGGGAAGATGCCATTACAGCATCCAAAGTCCTCAATATTATATTAACGGCAAGAAATAATGGAGGGAGCAAAATAGAATTAGCGGGTTTTCCTTATCATTCTATGGACACCTATTTACCCAAATTGGTGAGAGCGGGCTATAGAGTAGCGATTTGTGAACAATTAGAAAAGCCAAGCAAGGAAAAGAAAATTGTTAAAAGGGGAGTTACGGAAATAGTCACTCCTGGGGTCACAACCGATGATAACATATTAGACCATAAATCCAACAATTATCTCGCTTCAGTAGCTTTTGGGAAAAAAGGTCAAATGGGTATTTCTTTTCTTGATATTTCTACGGGAGAATTTTTAGTGAGCCAAGGATCATTGCCCTATATTGACAAATTAATACAAGGATTTAAGCCAACCGAAATTATTTATTCCAAAGATTTTCACAAACAATTTGAAAAAGAATTTGGGGATAAATTTTACACCTTTACTTTGGATGAATGGGTGTATATGCCCGATTATACCAGAGAAAAATTATTAGAACATTTTAAGGTGAAATCCCTAAAAGGTTTTGGGGTAGAAGCAATGGATTTGGCACAAATAGCGGCTGGAGCATCTTTACATTATTTGGCAACCACCGAAAATACTAACCTAAAACACATCAACTCCATAGGTCGAATTCATCAAGAAAAGTATGTGTGGTTGGACCGCTTTACCATTCGCAATTTAGAATTGGTATATAGCAATCACGAATCTGGTGTGCCGCTTATCAATATTTTGGATAAGACGATTTCTCCAATGGGGGCACGACTATTGAAGAAATGGGTGGTGCTGCCACTTAAATCTAAAGAAGCGATTGAGGCAAGATTGGATATGGTTGATTATTTTCATCAAAATGGAGAGATAAAAGAAGAAATAGAAACTAGTATTCGACAAATTGGAGATTTAGAACGACTCATTTCAAAAGTTCCCTTAGGAAAAATTGCACCGAGAGAAATTGTGCAAATGAAACGAGCTTTGGCAGTGATTCATCCGATGAAATTTTTATTAACAGGGACCCAAAATACTTTTTTACAAAAAATGGGCGATGGATTAAATCCTTGCCAAAAGTTAAAAGAGCAACTTAGCAAATGGATAAAGCCAGAGCCACCTGTGAATTTAGCCAAAGGAGGAGTGATGGCAGACGGCATCAATAAAGAGTTGGACGAATTGCGTCATATTGTGACAAATAGTGAAGGAATTTTAGCAGAAATTAGAGCTAGAGAAGCAAAAAATACAGGGATTGAAAATTTAAAAATTGCTTTTAATAATGTCTTTGGCTATTATTTAGAAGTGACCAATAAATACAAAAACAAAGGACTGGTTCCCGAAAATTGGGTCAGAAAACAGACCTTGACCAATGCAGAACGCTACATTACAGAAGAGCTTAAAGTGCTGGAAACGAAAATATTATCCGCACAAGAAAAAATTCTTGCATTAGAGCAACGTTTGTATGATGAGTTGGTCGAAGCGATTAGTGGATATATTCAGCCGATTCAGCATAATGCCAATATTATAGCTCAATTGGATTGTTTGTTGTCTTTTGCAAAAGTGGCGGCAAAACAGAACTATTGTCGCCCATCAATTAATGATGGGACTGCTATAGAAATAAAAGAAGGTCGCCATCCCGTTATTGAACAACAGTTGGAATTAGGAGAATCTTATGTGCCGAATGATGTCTTCTTGGATAGTGATACTCAACAGCTAATGATGATTACTGGTCCGAATATGGCGGGTAAATCTGCTTTATTACGGCAAGTAGCATTGATTAGCTTGATGGCGCAAATGGGTAGTTTTGTACCTGCTGGAAGTGCCAATTTAGGTATTGTCGATAAAGTGTTTACTAGGGTAGGAGCGTCTGATAATATTTCTTCTGGAGAATCTACTTTTATGGTCGAAATGAATGAGACGGCAAGCATCATGAATAATATTTCAGACCGTAGTTTGATTTTATTAGATGAGATTGGCCGAGGAACAAGTACCTACGACGGTATCTCGATTGCATGGTCTATTGCAGAATATTTACATAATAATGGAACGGCTAGACCCAAGACCTTGTTTGCCACTCATTATCACGAATTAAATGAGTTAGCCAATAAATTTGACCGTATTAAAAATTTTAATATTGCGACTAAAGAAGTGGGGCAAAAGGTAATTTTCTTGCGAAAACTAGTACCAGGAGGTAGCCACCATAGTTTTGGTATTCACGTAGCAAAAATGGCTGGGATGCCAAGAAGTATTGTAGAAAGGGCTGCCCATATCTTAACTCAATTAGAACAAAAATCAGTAGAAGGCAACGAAAATTCAGAAGGCATCAAAGCCAACCAAGCGGATACTCAGCAGATTTCACCAGATAATTACCAACTCAGTATTTTTGAGACGGTCGACCCTGCTTTGGGCAAACTCAAGGAACAATTGCAAGATTTGACGATTAATTCGATGACCCCCATAGAATGTATGATGAAATTGAATGAATTGAAGCAGATTCTGGAAGAGTGACTGTAACACAGCTCTCTGAACTGTGAAATATAGAAGACGAAGCATATGTAGATGAAATAATAGCCATTTTTAAAAAAGAGGGAAGTACTATTCATATTGTAGAATTAAATGCTGATTTAAGCACTAGAATTGAAAGAAACAAAGGAGAAAATAGACTCCAACATAAACCTTCCAAACGAGATATTGCCGCTTCTGAAAAAAGATTACTGCATAATGAAAAAAAGTATCGGCTGAATTCTTTACCAAACGAATTTCGGGAGAAGCATATTTTGAAAATTGATAATACGCATTTAAGCCCAAAAATGGTTGTTCAAATTATTATTGATACGTTTAATTTATAAAGATTTCGGAAGACAGACGAGTGAAAATTGTCGGGAGATTTATTTTGCTTGTAAAGATTTTAGGAAGCCCTCGAAAGTTTTGTATTTGTTTCAACAAAGGTCCTATGAAAAATTGGAGCTTGATTTTGAAATTTATAAGGATAAATACTGGAGAACTTTTAACAGATTTGGGATTCAATAGCCTTATTTTTCTGCAACTTAACTCGTTCAAGTTCGTTAAAATTCCTACTTTTGCCATAGCTAAATAATCATCTAAAAACATTTTAGAAGCTAGAAAAAAAGGAGTGTTGATACCTGCTTGTTTTTTACCTTCCCTAAACAACAAATTATGACTAAAGTAGAAAAGACCTACAAACCTTTCCAATTTAAGCGATTTGCTATCGAACAAAATGATTGTGCGATGAAAGTAGGAACAGACGGCGTTTTATTAGGTGCTTGGTGTGATATTGCTACCACAACTAAAGCTTTAGATATAGGTACCGGTAGTGGTGTAATAGCAGTGATGTTGGGGCAAAGATGTGAGGCAGAAATCCATGCCGTCGAAATCGAAGAAGCCGCTTTTTTACAGGCAAAGTCAAATTTTGAAAAAGCCGATTGGTCGGATAGATTAAGTGCCAAAAAAGCACCGATTCAGGATTATGCTAAATTGAGTCGAGACGAATATGATTTAATCGTTAGTAATCCTCCCTTCTTTTCAGGTGGTACTTTTTCTCATAACCAAGATAGAAATAATGTTCGCCATACCGTCAAGTTAGGACATGGAGATTTGTTAATAGCCGCTCGAAAGTTATTGACGAAAAATGGTAAATTCTGTGTAATTCTGCCATTAATAGAAGGACTGCGTTTTCAAGAAGTAGCTAAGACCTACGCTTTGTATTGTACAAAAATTACAGAGGTGAAATCCAGACCAGCAGGTTCCGTGGAGCGTTTATTAATGCAATTTGAAAAGACGGCTACAGAAAACATTGCGAAGGATGAATTAGCGATTTATCAAGAAAAAGGTAAAGCACATTCTGCGGAGTACATTGCTTTGACGAAAGATTTTTATTTGAAGATGTAATAGCATTTATCATAATACAAAAAAGGCTCTATTATTATACCTAATAAGCCCCTTTTTTATGTCAAAAAATCAGTAAGGAAGGATGAGGCTAGAGCCTCGCGCTAAGACAGTCTAGTATC
>CAYMSC010000205.1:0-10409 GCA_964392805.1 uncultured Saprospiraceae bacterium | reverse complement strand
ATAGTTTTACCCATTTCAAAAAAAAGAAAAATCACTATACGCTTTTTTGAAAATTGAATTATTTTAGTATTACTGAAAAAATAAATTTACTAAAAGAATTTTGAATTGAATCTTTTTTCCATAGGTTTTCAACCCATTGAAAAGCAGCCCATCCTCTTCGAGGTTCATAAACAGCGTTTATTCATATTTCAAAATTGGTAAATTTATTTTTCAGAGTTCTTTATATTTTTTAGCTATATAAATTATTTTTCATCGTTTAAGGAAAGTAGTATCTTTGTTCCATAAAAATCGTACCTCTATTTTTGTGGTCTGGAAAGAAGATTAAAAGAAATAAAAAATAGGTAATGTATTAAATCAGTTGATATAGCACGCAGAGGACGCAAAGTTTGCAGAGATAAAACGTTGTATATTAAGCTTCTGCGAACTCTGTAAGCTCTGCGTGAAAATAAAAATCAACTCTTCTAATACATCATCAAAAAATAAAATCTAACAAAAAAATATTATGATTCAAAGAATCCAATCTATCTTATTATTGCTAGCTGCTGCGGCAGTTTTTGCTTTATTCAAACTGCCTTTTGGTTCTTCTAATAATGCTATTGCAGCCTCTAATTTATTTAATGATGGGGTTTTTAATATCCAAGACCATGTTGCGCTTTTAGGGCTTTTTTGTGGCGCAGGGGCATTAGCTTTTATCGCTATCTTTTTATTCAATAATCGAAAAACGCAATTGATCCTAAGTCGGATTTCTATTATTGCTAATGTTATTGGGATTATTTTTGCCGTCGTCCTTTTTATGCAAGATAGTAATGCGATGGGGTCTACCACACCAAATGAAGAATTGGGCTTAGGCTTACCTGTTTTATCCATCTTATTCGCTGCTTTTGCTATGCGATTTATCAATAAGGATGAAAAGTTGGTAAAAAGTATGGATAGATTGAGGTAATAAGGTTTCTAATTCTCCAGAAACTAAATTTTAAAATTTTTTGTTATACCTAATGTCCACCCAAACGATGAAATAGGAACGATGAATTGTGCGAAAAAATAGATGGTCTGATAGAAAAGTGATAAAATATACAGTAGACGTTATTCCAATTCGCTTAGAGCATCCATATAATTTTTTTTTGAATAATCTCTAGTGAATTATCAGTCAAACATTGATATACTTTTTATTTAACGAATTCATCGTTCATCATTTACCAAGTCTAATTTTTAACCCAAAATTTACTATTTGAGAATATTAGCAATCTCCGATATTCATGGCTGCTTGAACACCTTTAAAGCCTTACTTCAACAAATTGATTTTTCCAAGAAAGACCACTTATTTCTAATAGGTGATTTTATAGATAGAGGGCCCAATAGCAAAGGGGTCATTGATTATGTTTGGAAATTACAAACTGCTGGTCACACCATTACTTGTATCAAAGGAAACCATGAACAAATGATGCTTGATAGCCAAGTTAATTTGAATCAAGCAAGAAATTGGTTGCATCATGGCGGTACTCAGACCTTGAACAGTTTTGGCGTTGATGATTTAAAAAAAGTGACTAAAAAATATATTCGTTGGATGCGAAATCTCCCCTCTTTTGCGATAAAATACGACTATATCTTTGTTCATGCAGGACTTAATTTTGATATGCCTAACCCTATGGAGGGAGCGGAGTCCATGATTTGGATTAGAAACTGGTATACAGACATCAATTATCAATGGTTGGGTAAGCGGATTATTGTTCATGGGCATACACCGATGAAAAAAACGGGGATTGAAGACATGTTTAGAACGATGGATGCTATGCAGGTGCTAGATATTGATGCGGGCTGCTGTTTTGACTATAAAGGGCTAGGGCATCTTTGTGCGGTGGATTTAACGAATCGAGTGATTTATTTTCGGAAGCGAATTTTATAAGGATATTCCCTTATTCCAAACTTTTCACCAACAAACCATTCTTTATTCGAGGCTCAAAATAAGTAGATTTAGGGGGTAATAATTGATGTTTATCTGCTAAAGCCATTAATTCTTCTATTTGAACTGGATAGAGATAAAAGCCAATTTTATTTTTATTAGTTATCGTTGCTTTTTCTAAGCCTCTCAATCCTTTTGTACCCGAAATATAGTCGATACGCTGGTCAAATCGGACATCTTTTATATTCAAAATACCTTTTAGTACCTTTTCGTTGAGTAAATGAACATCAAGGATAATTTTCTGGGCAGTAAACTCTTTTAGAACGCTTTTTTTCCATGTCAACCGATACCATTCTCGATTAATAAAAAGCGTAATTTGATGTTTTTTTTGTGGCTTAGTGGGTTCCTCT
Organism: uncultured Saprospiraceae bacterium; assembly: GCA_964392805.1. Taxonomy (GTDB): domain Bacteria; phylum Bacteroidota; class Bacteroidia; order Chitinophagales; family Saprospiraceae; genus JAFMDF01. The sequence goes on along the minus strand of CAYMSC010000205.1, from coordinate 8,099 downwards.
AAAAGTTCAATTTCACAAAGTTTAGAAATTTTAGCCATAAAAGAAGTAGAGGTTGTTTCGTTAAGTCCCTCTACTACCCTATTAAATTCCAGCAAATCCAACTGGTCAGACCCAAAAAGCACAACCATTAAATGTTCGTAATTCCCCGAAACTTCCTTATTTTTTAATCGCGCATTAAGCAATGCCATTGTCGTTGTTCGATGATGTCCATCAGCGATATAGGTAGATTTTACTTTTTTGTCAAATAACTGCTGAACCTTTTCGACAATCGTTTTATTCGTTATTTTCCATAGCGTATGTTCTTGTCCATCCTGTTCAAAATAAGTAGAATAAAAAGGTGGGTTATGCTGAATATGATTGGTAATTAACTTATTAATCGCTTTTATCTTTTTATAGACTAATAAAACAGGTTTAACCAATGCTCTTCGCTGTATCAAAAGCTGAATCATTTTCTGCTCTTTAGCAACTAAAGTCTTCTCATGTTTTAAAATATTTCCCTTTTCATATTCGCTCAAATCAGTACAACACATCAAACCAGTATATGTCCGACTACTAGATTTTATTTGATAAAAAAACAAAGCTTGCTCTTTAGATTGGTTAAAAAAACCTGTTTTTTTATAAGACACATATTCCTCCCTTACCGAACCAAAAAAAGAGTCAGCAGATGCTATTAAATCAAAATTGGGATACCATGCCTGAAATGGGAATATCTTCATGTGCTATTGCTTATTGAATGATTCATGACGGTTTGACCTCATGTATTCGCAAAAGTAGTGATTTTTTATAGTTTCAATTGGTTTCAATCAAATATCTTTGTGCTTATTAATTTGACAATGTTAAATTAAAAGAAAATTTATGTGGATGTTTTTTGACGCAGAAAGACGCTGACTTATTTATGATTTTAGAGACGACGAAAAAATAACTTCCGCGTTTTTCAAATATGAACCCGTACGGGTGAACCTCGAAGAGGACGGGCTGCTTTGTAATGGGTTGAAAACCTATGACAAAAACATTCAATTGAAAAACCAAATGCGGAAGTTATTTTTTCGTCATTACTTATTATGTTTTTTTACCTGCTAGAAATGAAAACATAATAAATCATAATTTCAAACAGCGTCTTTCAGCGTCAAAAAGAATAATCCCATTAAACAATTTTCTAATTTAACATTGTCAAGTTAAAATGAGCGCATTCCAAATTAAAACTTGACACCAAACCAATATAAAATTATGAGTACAACCATAGATAATAGAATCAATGCTTTAAGAGTGGAAATGCGAAAGCATCAGATAGCTGCATATGTCATTCCTAGTAGTGATGCGCATCAAAGTGAATACGTGAATGCTCATTGGAAGTCAAGAGAATGGATTTCTGGATTTACAGGGTCGGCTGGCTTGGTCGTCATTACTCAGACTCATGCAGGACTTTGGACGGATTCTCGCTATTTTCTGCAAGCCGAAACGGAGTTGGCAAACAGTCAAATGGAATTGCATAAACAAGGCGTACCGCATGCACCAGAACATAATGCTTGGATGAGAGACACCTTGCCCGAAGGGAGTAAAATAGGACTGGATGGGAAATTATTTTCTCTAGGGCAAATTCAAGCAATGAGGCGAGTTGTTAGTCCTAAAAATATACAAATTGAAACGGAACTCGATTTAATAGAACCCATTTGGAAAGACCGCCCAACTTTACCTAATAATCAAATATTTGAACACAAAGTAAAATTTACTGGGCAAAATAGAAAAACTAAATTAACGGCCATTAGAAAGGCAATGAAAACCCAAGGTGCAGCCTATCATTTAGTCACTACTTTGGACGATATCGCATGGACTTTTAATATTCGCTGTGATGATATTGATTTTAATCCTTTAGCTATTGCTTATGCGGTTATAGGATTAGAAGACGCTTATTTATTCATCAATTCTGCTAAAATTTCGACTAAATTAGCCCAAAAATTTAAGGCAGAAGGTATCACCATTTATTCTTATAATTATGTTGGTAAATTTCTGTTGTCTCTCCCTAAAAATAAAAAAATACTTATCAATCCAAATACGATTAGTGCATGCCTAGCTGATTTACTGACCTCGGGGCAAATTATCAAAGGAAAAACGATTTCTACTTATTTAAAGGCGATTAAAAACCCTACTGAAATTGGGCATATCCGTAAAGCTATGGCAAAAGACGGAGTAGCATTATTGCGCATGTATCTTTGGCTAGAAAAACAGTTAGCTAGTCGGACAGTATCAGAATTTGAGTTAGCGGAGAAACTAGCTAATTTTCGGTCTCAACAAAGTCTATATCACGGAGAAAGTTTTGCCGCCATTGTTGGCTATCAAGGAAATGGTGCGATTGTGCATTATAGACCCATGCCCGATACTTCTGCCAATATCAAAAAGGAAGGTATCTTGTTACTGGATTCTGGTGGTCAATATGAAGATGGAACGACGGATATTACGAGAACTTTTGCTTTAGGCAAACCAACTGAAGCACAAAAAAGAAACTTTACCTTAGTCCTAAAAGGACATATTGCTATAGCTAGTATCGTTTTTCCGAAAGGGACAAAAGGAGTCCAACTAGATGCTTTTGCCAGACAGCCACTTTGGCAATATCGACTCAACTATGGACATGGAACAGGACACGGTGTTGGGTTCTTTCTTAACGTTCATGAACCACCTCAAGGATTCGCTACAAGTATAGCTAGAGGAAGTATGCCTTTTGCGCCAGGCATGGTGACTTCCAATGAACCCGGTTTTTATAAAAACGGAGAATATGGTATTCGTATTGAAAATCTTGTCCTATGTCTGGAAGATGAAAGTAATGAATATGGTACTTTCTATCGCTTTGAAGACTTGACCTTATTCCCTATTGATAAACAACTGATAGACAAACAATTATTAACTCAACAAGAGATTGACTGGCTCAATAATTATCATCAAAAAGTCTTCGATGGTTTGTCACCATTATTGAAAGTAGCAGAGATTCAATGGTTGAAAGCACAGTGTAGTGCATTGTAAAAAATGGTACAGTTGGCAGTATAGACTTACTGTTAATAGATTTTTCGTAAATGCCAAATTTACTTGGCAGTTTCAAATTACTGATTATCAAATCAATAAATAGCGTCAGTCAAAATAAATTTGTCGGCTATATTGAATTTATGGCCAGCCTGAGTAGGCAGTTTGTAGTAATAGCTGTGAAAGATGGTAATCAATAATGTTCAAATAAAAAAAATGAAATATAGAAGATTAAGCAACGAAGAATTAAAAGAATTAGAAAGTGATTTTGTCAAATTCTTAGCGGCCACTCATGTTACGGCAGATGATTGGGTTAAATTGAAAAAGAATGACCTAGAAAAGGTAGAAGAATTGATTGGTATTTACAGCGATATAGTTTTCGATAAAGTTATCGGTGGACTAGAATATTTAGAGTTTAAAACGCCTTTTGATATAAAAACTTTTCATTGTCAAGCTGACAAAATGATTATGATGGGTATTGCTGTTTCGCCTAATGCGGGTGTAGATTTCACAACGGATTTAACCGCTCAAGACATGATGGAAATTTTAAAAAACACTAAGCAAGAAATTTCTATTTATACCGCAGAAAAAGGCTATAATATAGATAGAGAACAAGAGCTTTTTAAAATGATGGAAAGTGGTTGTTTGATTTCTAAGGATGGATATTTGTTTAAGAAGTTATCTATGCTGAAATCGGGACAATAGACGGATATTAACACTAATAGTTGCTGAAATTGCAAAAAAATAGCATTTTTTCTAAAGAATTTGCTAAAAAATACGGAGATATAAAGAGAAAAACTTATAATTGCCTTTAAATTCCAGCTATTTGGAAAAAAGGTCGAAAAAATTATAAAGAACTTAAACTAAAATTTATGAAAACCACTACTTCTTGGATAATATTTGCCCTATTGGCTATAGCCATGTTAATCTTTGGGTGGAAGGGCTGTACTTTAAACGAAGAAAGACTTGCTCAAATCGAAGACTTGACTACAAAGAATACAGCATTAGGCAATGAGTTGCAAGATGTATCTGGCTTAAAGTCTAAACTACAAGGTGATTTGGATGCACTACAAGCAAAGTATTCATCTTTAGCCGCAGAAAATGAAGCACTTCAAGGTTCTGTTACAGATGCACAAAAAGAAATTAAAAGAAGAAGGTCTGCTATTTACCGTTTGACTCAGGAATCTGCAGATAAAGATGGTCAAATGGCTTCTTTGAGAGCTCAATTAGATGGCTTAATTGCTGCTAGAACTGCTTTGGAAGGAGACATTACAAATCTTCAAGCTGAAAACGCAGCATTAAAAGAAGAGAATGCAAAATTAACTGCTGATTTAGCTACTTCTAGAGAAGAGAAAGAAGCATTGGCTCGGTTAAACGAGACTATGGAAAATGATATTGCTGACTTAACTTTAGCTAATTTCAAAGCAAATGGCTTCACGACTGATGTTTTGAGAAAAGATGGTAAGCCGACTAGAAGAAAAGGCTTTGCTAAGAAAGTAAATGTAAGTTTTGACTTAGTAGGTGTTCCTGAAAAATACCAAGGAGTTAGAAAAATTTACATGGTTATTACAGATGACCAAGGAGTGCCAATTACTAAATCATCTCCAGTTAGTGCTAAGATTAATGTAAATGGTCAGGAGCAAGATATTATCGCTGTTAGTGAGCAAAACGTGGAAATTCAAGAAAGCCAAAGATTGTCTTTTAACCACGATTTAGAAGAAAAATTGAAACCTGGTTATTACAGGTCTTCTATCTATACTGATTTAGGTTTACTAGGTTCTGCTAGTTTCCTAATGCGTTAATCTTTTTTAGCGTTTTAAATGTCTCAAGGACTCGTCTGTCCTTGAGACATTTTTGTTTATAGTCATTTGATAGTGCTAAGTAGCTAGATAAATTTAAGTTAACAACTTTTTGCGTTTTACCACATAGGCACATAGTGGAAACCACATAGTGAACATAGTTTTTTAGCCTAAGGTCAACTACTTAGTATTATTGAAAAAATAAATTTACCAAAAGAATTTTGAATTAGGAGCCCGTACGGGTGAACCGTTTACGGACAGGTTGGCTTTTCCATAGGTTTTCAACTCATTGAAAAGTAGCCCATCCTCTTCGAGATTCACCCGTACGGGTTCCTATTTCAAAATTGGTAAATTTATTTTTTCAGCGTTCCTTAATATGCAAAACTATATTTACTATGTGAAAAAACTATTGTGACTATGTGGTAAAGAATGTTAGTAGTAAGATAAAAATAAATGCAGATTCTTTAAAGTCGAACGATTAGCTAAAACACTTAAAATGAATCGTTTATTTAACTAATCGTCCGACGAGAATCTCCATTTATTTTTATCGCGTTCCTTAGTTTATTTTTAGCATTAATTAATAAGAAAATTCTACACAATCCTTTCTTTATGAAATCACCTACATTTATTGGGCTTTTAATCATGGCATTAATTAGTACTTCTTGTATTTCGAATAAAAAATTTGAAGCAACCCTTGCCCAACACGAAATGGATAAACAAGGCTTTGAGAATAGAATTTCTATTCTTGATCGGCAGATAAATAATAGAGACCAAACAATTGATACGCTCCAACTTAAACTAGCGAGTCAAAATGGTGCTAATGCCGTATTATTAACGACTCAAGATAAATTATTAGACCGAATTGATGAAGTCCAAGCACAATTGGATGATGAAAAAAAAGGAGCAAGTAATACCTCACAAAGTTTGAATTCAACGGTAAAAGAAAAAGAAGGAATTATTAAAGAAAAAGAGGCACAAATCGGAAGAATACAAAGCTCTATTACTAAGTTTGAAGCAGACCAACAAAAAGTATTGGGTGATTTAAATTGGGAGTTAGACCGATTATTTGCAGATAAACAATCCGTAGACTTCGTCAATAATGAAATTCGGATTACTTTGGATGAATCTTTGTTATTCCGACCAGGAAGTGCTAGGGTTCGGACGGCAGGTGTTCAAAATTTACAAAAAATAGCCGAATTAATTAAGAAATATCCTACCTTGAAACTAAATGTGATTGGTAATACCGATAATAAAAAAGCTAAAAACTACAAAGACAATTGGGATTATAGTGTCATTCGTGCCGCTAATGTCGTCAAAGTTTTAACCAAAGAATATGAGCTGCCGCCTAGTCGAGTATTAGCTGCTGGAAAAGGTGAATTTGCACCTAAGGCCTCTAATCAAACTCCTGAAGGCCAAGCGGCTAACCGTAGAATCGACTTTGTTATTATGCCTCGATTTGATTTGGTGGTTAAAGAAATTAAAAAGGAATTGAAGGAATAATGATTGTGAGGTAAAAGGTTGATTTGTTGATTATTTATTAGTTGATTATTAGAACGCCAGATAATAAAGTGATAATTAATTTAGAAGTCAGACCGTCACTTTTATTGACAGTCAGAAGTCAGCTAACTCAGAAATAAATTATTGATTATCAAATATTTACACTTTAAAATCTGATTTCTGGCAGAAAAATTTAGCAGCCCATCCCTTCGAGTTCAGAATTATGGCCTCTTAGTTTTATACAAATACTAACCAATATCTATAATAATGAAACCATTTTATCTCTTATTTTTTCTATGCTTTATAGCAAATTTATCCGCTCAAAATCAACCTACCATTCCGCCAGAAACGGATGCTAGATTATACGATATAGCAGAAGCTCCTTCTCCCGATAGAATCGAACAAGATATTCAGACCTTGGTTGGATTTGGAACAAGGAATACCTTGTCAGATACTACTTCTGTAACCCGTGGAATTGGAGCAGCAAGAAGATGGATGTTTGCTGAGTTTGAAAAAATATCTGCCGCTTGTGGTGGCTGTTTGGAAATTTCTTACCAGTATCATTTAGTCTCTGCCGAGGGCAATCGTAGAATTCCTGAAGACACCTATATCGTTAATGTAGTTGCTATTCAAAAAGGGACACAAAATCCGAATCGCTATGTGATTATGTCAGGTGATATTGATTCTAGAATTTCTAGCTCCACAGATGCTATTGGCGAATCTCCAGGAGCAAATGATAATGCTTCTGGTCTAGCAGGGACTATTGAGGCGGCAAGAGTTTTAACCAAATATTCTTTTCCAAATAGTATCGTTTATGCAGGGCTTTCTGGTGAAGAACAAGGATTATTTGGTGGAAAAGGTATGGCTGCAAAAGCTAAAGAAGATGGATGGGATATTATCGGTATTTTGAATAACGATATGATTGGCAATATTCATGGTATTGATGGAGTGATTGATAATACGACCTTCCGTGTTTTCTCCGAACCGACACCGATTACCGATGATGAACGAATGCGTATTTGGCATCGCTTTTATGGGGGTGAAGTAGATGGCCCTTCTCGACAAATTGCTCGGTATGTAGATAAAATGACCGACACTTACATGACTAATTTAGATGCGATTATGATTTATCGCTTAGACCGATTTGGTCGTGGTGGACATCATAAACCGTTTAATGATGAAGGGTTTCCGGGTGTCAGGATTATGGAAACTCACGAAAACTACAACCGACAACATCAAGATATTCGGGAAGAAAATGGCATCAAATACGGGGATGTTATCGAAGGGGTTAATTTTGAATATGCGGCTAAATTAACAGGTGTAAATGCAATTACCCTAGCAGGATTAGCTTGGTCACCTCCTACCCCAACCAATGTGATGATAGGTGGTGCAGTACAACCTTCAACTAAATTGAGATGGGATAAGATTGAGAATGCCAATATAGCTGGTTATAAAGTATATTGGAGAGATACCACCTCTCCTGTATGGCAATATTCCCGTTTTGTAGGAGATGTCTCAGAGGCCACTTTAAAAAATATTGTTATTGATAATTTTTTGTTTGGGGTCGCTTCGGTTAGTAAAGATGGAAATGAAAGTTTGGTGGTATTTCCGACTAGTTTGATTCCTCGTAGACGATAGTTCAATCTAATCGTTTTCCTTCACTTTAAATTGAAAACTAGCACTACTTAATTTTTTAGTTCATTAGTGCGTCAGATAAAAAAATAATAAAATCTGTTGCTAAGTAACGGCAAAACAATAACTTGAACATCTAGGACGGCTTCTTTTGCTCCT
>CAYMSC010000204.1:0-10440 GCA_964392805.1 uncultured Saprospiraceae bacterium | reverse complement strand
ACAAGTTAGTCAAATTACAATTCCTTGACCTTCAGAATAATCAAATATCCGATATTAAGGGGCTCGATAAACTAAAAAGGCTTAAAGTTTTACTTATAAATAATAACCCTTTTAAGACCATTCCTAAGAATGACTTTATCTTAAATATTCCTGTCCTAAACCTTTCTGCCACTCCATTAATTAGCTTACTATCATTTAGCCAAAGATTAAAAAATAAAGCTTTATTTTTATGGGAGACTCCTTCAAGAAAATCGTCGATTACCAATGAAGAAAAAAAAGACTATGCAGAAATTATAATAAATCATCGGAAGTCCTATTATAAAAAAGGAATTTACATCAAAGATTGTCATAGCTTAAAAGCACCTGCACCAGAATGGATTCTTTTAGGACCAGAAATGGTCAAATCCTATTTCCAAGCCATCGAAGAACAAGGCAAAGAAGAAATCAACGAAGTAAAAGTCCTATTGATAGGAGATGGTGGTGCAGGAAAAACCAGTCTTGCCTATCGACTCGCCCATCCTAGAAGAAATCTACCCACAGAAGATAAACGTACAAGAGGCATAGATGTCCACGATTGGAAATTTACCAAAAATGGCAAAAAATACATCGTGCATTTATGGGATTTTGGGGGTCAGGTCATGTATGATATGGTCCATCAATATTTTTATTCTCAACGCTCTTTATACTTATTATTGGATTCTTCTCGTAGCGGTGCGAATGAAAATGATAGTCGCTTAAATCAGCTTTTACAATCCGCAGAATTATTTGGTCGAAATAGTCCGATGATTATGGTGCAAAATGAGCATACCGGGCATGAGAAAAAAATGGATTTTGGTACTTTACAAAAAAATTATCCCTTTTTAAAAGACTTTCGAAAAGTCAATTTATCTAGTAAAGAGGGTTTAAATGATATGAAAAGTTTGCTCAAACGCTATATTGAGAAAATACCAAGTGTCGGGCAAGTTTTACCGAAGAAATGGCTAAGGGTTAGAGAAAAAATTGAGCAATTGCCTAAGGACCAATCCACTATGGATTTAAAGGAATTTCGAAAGATTTGCAAGGCTAATGGCATCAAAGACCAAAAAGGACAAAATTTATTAAGTCGCTATTTTCACCAATTAGGTGTCTTTCTTCATTTTCAAGACAAAAAAACTAGTGCCTTAAGAAAGTTAATTATCCTAAATCGAGAATGGGCAACCAAGGCTAGCTATAAGGTGTTTGATGCAAATTCTATGCAGCATGGAGCAAAAAAAGGCTCGTTTTCAGAAGCAGATTTAGAACATTTTTGGCCAGAACCAGAATTTATAGATTTTCATGCGGAATTATTGGACTTAATGCGAGAATTTGAGATTTGTTTTGAACTTCAAAATACCAAAACCTACCTCGTTCCTCGTATGATGGATAAAATGGATGATACCGACTATTGTGCTGGAAAAGAAAGACCCTTACATTTTTACTACGAATATACCTTTATGCCCGAAGGCTTATTGAATCGACTGAGTGTACGACTGCATGAAATGATTGGTGGCAAAAAGGGGGACATGGTTTGGAGTGATGGGGTTGTTTTTGATGATAAAAAAGGGCAAATCGCCGAATTAAGAGAAATTCGACAGCCTGATACAAGTAGAATTCAAATAAAAATTATTGGTCCAGATGCTCATTTTATGTCGGAGTTACTGATTCGAGAGATTGACAAGATTAATGATGTATTTAACTTAGAGCGATTAAAGGTAACTACCAATATCCCTTGTATCTGCTCACTTTGCCGCACCTTGGATGTACCTCATTTTTATGATTTCTTAAAGGTAAAAATGGATTTACAGAATCCTGCCACTAAATTCCACTGGAATCTATGTGATAAATCGAGAGAACGAGTCGAATACCATGATTTACTTAAAACCATTTCTCATGCAGCCTTAAAACAGGCTGAAGAAATACAAAAGCAGAAAAAAATTGGTCGCTTTGGAGAAAACGAAATGACCCTAAAAGGAGAAGGCCTAGAATTAGTTAAAGATTTATTAGTCAATAAAAATGAATCGTTAAGTAAGGATATTAAAGAAGTTAAAGAAACAGTCAAAAAAGAAAGTAAAAAAACCAGAAAAACCATAAAATCAGAATCGGTATTAACCAGAGAAGAATTAGGAGAGAAATTGGCTGCCATTCCAGATAAACTTCTTGTAGAAATCAAAGCCTCCCAAGCACAAATCTTAGCAGATCTTTTAGACAAATTTGAAAGCTTAGAACTCGACCATAAACATTCCCAAGACCTTATCAAGGTAATTGGCAAAGGCATTGATAAACTATTCTTTAAAGTACAAGGTAATGGCGAACTCTTAACCGCTTTTGGAGAAGCTGCGAAAGTCAAACAAATGCCTGACACCGAACTCAAAGAAAAGTTAAAAGTCAGTCTCTGGCTAATCCCCACCCTTCTAAAATACGAAAAAGAATTATCAGGAAACATCCTACAAGATTTAAAAGCAAAATGGAAAGCTGGCGGCTTTAAAAGCCTATTCTTTGAAGAGGATGGGAAATAATAGTATCACTCATTACAGAAAAGTAAATAAATCTTCTAATTCAGCAGCCTACTTTACCCTATCTAAAAAGGATTTTAATCGGTTTTTTTCCTCTATTTGTATATAAAATACCCAGCGTTTAGTAAAGAATGTTTCTTTTGTAGCATGTTTATAAGGAGTAATTTAAAGATTTTAATTCGCTCACTTTATCATTAACATTTCACTTTAAAACCATAAAATAACTTAATATGAAAAAAATGACTCAACTTTTTGGCGCTTTAATGCTAGCTTTCTTAATGACTACCGCTGTTCAAGCACAAGATGCAGTAACGCTTGATGAAATCCTCGAAAACTATTTTGAAAATATAGGTGGAGAGGAAAATTGGAAAAAAATTACTTCCATGAAAATGACTGGTAATTCCTCTGCACAGGGTATGGATGTCCCCGTAAGTATCCAAACAATGGCCCCTGCTTATTTCAAAATGGAAATGAATATTCAAGGAAAGTCACTAATTCAAGCCTTCGACGGAGAAACAGCATGGATGATTAATCCATTCGCAGGAGGGGAAGAACCAACCAAATTGGACGAAGAACAATCGAAGCAATTTAAAAAACAAAAGTTCCAAGATGAATTCATTGATTATGCAGACAAAGGACATACTGTAGCATTGGACGGAACAGAAGAAATAGATGGAACAGAAACTTATAAAGTAAAAATGACCAAAAAAGATGGAGATGTAGTTTTCTACTTTTTTGACACAGAAAATTTTGTCCCTATCATGGTCAGAGGATTTATAGATGCTGGCCCCGCAAAAGGACAAGCTGCGGAGACTTTCATGAGTGACTACCAAGAAGTTGGAGGATTGATGATTGCGCATACTACGGAACAAAAAATGGGTGGGGTAACTGCCTTCTCTTTTACTGCTGATGAAATTGAACTAAATGCGGAAGATTTGAAAGCAAAAAATTTCGCTTTCCCAAGTGATACAACAGAAGAAAAATAAATAATTTTTTAAACGCTTACAAAAGACCTGTTGGAGCTTTCTTTCCAACGGGTCTTTTTATTATTCCTAAGGCTGTCTCATAAGTCCCCGAATATAGATTCGGGTCTACTAAATAGAAAAATAAAAATTCATAATTAAAATGAATCTTATTTTTCTCTTTGATAAAGGAGCATATAAATGCTCCGTCTTTGAATCCTATTTTTTCTATTTGGCAAAGGAGAATCTAAATGCTCCGTCTTTTGAGACAGCCTCCTTTTGAGACAGCCTCTATCAAAAACAATTACTAATGAAACGAATCATTTACTCCTTTATAACCTTATTTTTTCTTTTCACATTTTCCCAACAGACATTTGCCCAAGAAGCAGCCATCAAAGTCCCCTTTGGCGCAATGAATGCAAGAAGTATTGGACCTGCTGTAATGAGTGGTCGCATCACCACATTAGATGCAGCAGTCAAAGACCCACAAATACTCTATATCGGTGCAGCCAATGGCGGCGTATGGAAATCCAATAGCGCAGGGGCTACTTTCAGTCCTGTCTTTGATGAGCATACTCAATCTATTGGAGCACTTGCTATTGACCAAAACCATCCGGATACTGTTTGGGTTGGAACGGGCGAACCTTGGGTTAGAAATAGCGTCTCTTATGGCGATGGTATTTATCGGACGACCACAGGCGGAAGCACTTGGGACCATATGGGATTGAAAGAGACAGAACGCATTTCCAAAATTCAAATCCACCCTGATAGTTCCAATATCATTTACGTAGCTGCACAAGGACATCTTTGGAATGGGAATGAAGAGAGAGGCATTTATAAAACTATGGATAGCGGGAAAACTTGGGAAAAGATTTTATATGTGGATGAAAATACGGGCGCAGCAGATTTGAGTTTGGATAAAAATAATCCTGACGTTTTATATGCCGCTATGTGGGACCATCGGCGAAATCCTGATTTTTTTGTGTCTGGAGGAAAAGGCAGTGGTCTTTACAAAACGACGGATGGCGGTAAAACTTGGAACAAGATTCACAAAGGATTTCCTAGTGGTGACCTTGGGAGAATGGCGGTAGAAGTAGCTCCTTCTAATTCTAATATTGTTTATGCTACGGTAGAATGCAAGGAGAAAAAAGCCGAAGGCTTGTATCGTTCAGAAGATGGTGGCGCCAATTGGGAACAGGTGTCTAATGACTTTAATAGTACGGTTCGTCCTTTCTATTTTTCCAGAATTATTATTGACCCCAAAGATGAAAATACAATTTACAAATGCGGTCTCAACTTTACGGTCTCGAAGACAGGAGGAAAAACCTGGAGAACTGTCTTTAGTGGGGTTCATTCTGATAGCCATGCTGCTTGGATTAATCCAAATAATACCAAACATGTTGTGCTAGGAACAGACGGTGGAGGTTATCGCTCATTGGACGGTGCCTATACTTTTGAAATGTTCAATGACTTACCACTTGCTCAGTTTTACCATATTAGTGTAGATAATGAAAAACCATTTAATGTCTATGGTGGTTTGCAAGATAATGGTTCTTGGGTAGGTCCTTCTAAATCTCCCGGTGGAATAGAGAATAAAGATTGGACCTTTACCAATGGTGGAGACGGATTCTTTTCCTTTCGACATCCCACAGATAGAAATATTATTTATTCCGAATCGCAAGGTGGAAACATCGTTCGATTCGATAAATCTGACTTTCAAAGCAAAGACATTAAACCCTTACCAGAAGAAGGAGAAGCCGATTATCGTTTTAATTGGAATGCACCGATGCATATCAGTCCTAATAATCCTGAACGATTATATTTTGCGGCACAGTTTCTTTTTAAAACCGAAGACCGAGGGGACTCTTGGGAAAGAATTTCTCCTGACTTAACGACCAATGACCCGCAACGTCAGCGTCAAAAAAAATCGGGTGGGCTTTCTATTGACAATTCTACCGCCGAAAATAATACGACGATTTATGCCATTGCAGAATCTCCCTTAGATGAAAATATTATATGGGTAGGAACAGATGATGGTTTGGTACAAGTCACTTCCAATGCCGGTAAAAAGTGGGACAACGTTACGGTCAACATGCCCAACCTCCCAAAAGGACTTTGGGTAACGACCGTCGAACCTTCTAATCATGATAAAAACACCGCTTACGTTACTATTGATGGACACAAAAGTGGAGATAAAAATATTTATATTTTTAAAACCACGGACTTAGGAAAAACTTGGACTTCTTTGGTTACCAATCAATTGGACGGATATGCCCATGTCATTCGGGAAGATTTAAAACAACCCAACCTATTGTATTTAGGTTTAGAAAGAGGATTGTATATTAGTATAGATGATGGTATTTCTTGGAAAAGATTTGACAATGGAATCCCACATAATGGCGTAAGGGCCATTGCCATCCAGTCAGAAGAAGACGCGCTGGTAATAGGTACGCACGGTAGAGGTGCATATATCATTGACGATATTACACCACTTCAGCAGATAACCAAAGAAGTCATTAATGAAAAATTATACTTCTTCAAAACAAAACCCACTTATCTGAAATTATCTGGAGGATCTAGTTGGTTTGGTGGGGCAGGAAATTTCGTTGGGGCCAATCCTAGAAATGCGGCATATATTACTTATTTCATGAAAAAGCGGCATACCTTCGGCAAGATGACTTTACAAGTTTTTGATAAAGCAGGGAACTTTGTAAAAGAATTGCCCGCAGGAAAAAGTGCAGGTATCAATATCGTCTCCCTTCCATTGCGTTTGAAGAATCCCAAATCAGCACCTACCAATAATCGGATGGCATTGTTTGGTTCTGCTTTTCCTCCAACACTTCCAGCAGGAGCATATACAGTCAAAATTAAAAAAGGGAAAGCCGAGTACGAAACTCAAGTAAATCTAGCCTACGACCCTGACGATAAATACACCACCGCAGAACGCAAGCTACAACACGAATCTTCCATGAAGCTATACGATATGACCAATCAACTAGGTCATGCTTATTTTGCGATGGAAGATATGCACGAACAAGCCTCAAAACTCGCAACTGGAGCAGTCAAGAAAAAGCTACAAAAGAAATTAGCCCAATTCTCAACGGATGTGGAAAAATATAAAGCTACACTAGTTTCTTTAGAAGGTGATTTCTACGTGGAAGAAGGCACCGCCTTACGAGAAGAAATTTCTACCTTGTATTTTGGCATAAGCAATTACCCTGGGGTGCCTTCCGACCGACAGCTCAATAAAATCAAAAGCTTAGCAAGTAAAATGAATACAGTTCAACAAAAGTTGGCTGGTTTTCAAAAGGAGATGGCTGTGATAAATGAATTGTTGGTAAAAGCGGAGTTGACGCCTATTAAGATAAAGAGCTTTGAGGAATATATGGCAGAATAGTTGATGTTTCTGGCAGATGATAATTTACGGGGTTGTGTAAAAAGTCTTTTTTTGTATTTTATTGGCACTACGGTGAAAAGTGTGGGTTAGTAATCTAAAAGTAGGAACCCCGATAGCTATCTGGATTGAAAGTATCGCCTACTAGAGGCCCCTAGCAAGCGATACTTTCAAAGTATCTCTTGCTTTAAAGGACTTAACTTACAAAAAATAATTATCAAATAAATGACAACCCACACTTTTTACCATAGTGTCATTTTATTAAATGTTTTTATTGGTTTTGGAAATAAATAATGCATATTGGGAATAGCTAAGAGCTTCCAGAACTTGAAGTTCTGGAAGCTCTAAAATATGCAACAATTCTTTCTTGGTGGATTTTTGCTTTTGCAAGTATCCCTCTAACCATTGAGATTAATAATTCATTCCTATCATTTTCAGCTACCGTTTTTAAGTCTCCTATTTCTTTTGTAGCTCCTACTAGCTCGTAATGATTACCTTGGTTAAAATAAAAAGTAGTAGGAATTGGACCATCCTTATGAGTTTGTTGAGAATAAATATACCAGTCTTTATCTATCTTAGCAGTAAATATCAATTCCAATTCACCTTCACTTATTGAATTAGGTTCAATCTGCCATTTTACAGGATTAAAAATTTGTCCAAATGAGTGGAAAGATATAGATAGAAAGATTCCTAAAATTGTAAGAGATTTCATGGGTAGTTATTTTAGATTTAGCGTAGTGGTTTAGTTGATTAATTATTGATTACTAATTATTCAAATTAAGCATTGACAGCGCATCCAAAGGGGAAAAGTTCTGTGCAATAATAAAATTCAGAACTTTAATTGGTGGCATTTTTCAAAAATTGACTTATGAGACAGTCTCTTTTTATCACTTTTTCACCTAACGCTCTATAGCTATGCTTTGCTTACCCTAAGGGATGCCGATTGCTAAAACTTGTCTATTATCTTTTTTAAGGCTGCAATCTCTTCCTCATTTAAATTCTCTTCATTGACCATATAAGATAATAAGGAGGCTGGCGAATTATCAAAATAGCCTTCATCACCTTTTTCATAAACCCTTTGCGATAAGCTGTTTTTTCAATTAATGGATAATATTGATAAGTATTGCCATATTTTTTAAAACCTAAATACCCTTTTCGTTCTAAAATTCTGACGATGGACGAAATGGTATTATAGGGCGGTTTAGGGTCTTGCGATAACTGGGCTATGACCTCTTTGACAAAGGCTTTTTCTAGTTGCCAAAAGATGAGCATTATTTCTTCTTCTTTTTTTGTTAGTTCTTCCATTTAATACGATTATTTGTGTGCTGATTAACAGGTAAACATTTCAGTGGCACACAATCTGGACAAGCAGGCGGACTAATCAAAGCCGTATCTCCAAAACGATATTGCTAGGCTATTTGTAAAGGATGCTTCTTGTATAAGTAGCCTTTGCATTTTGATACAAAGGGGCAGACAGATGTCTAAAATAGTAACCAGACTCTGTCACATCAACCTAAAATTATTTTTGGTGTCTAAAAAAATCCAAGAAATAACCTTTAATTATCAAGTCTTTAAGATAGACAATCAATCATTAAAGCAATTCATCTTTATCTATATAAATTTTATGGACTATTTTTAATAAAAAGTACTTGTCACAAAAAAATCTAATTGATTCTATATCATCAATGGATTACCCTTATCTTTGAATTGTCTTTTATCGCTGGGGGGTAGATAAAAGATATTAGGGGATAAACTTCGGTTTATTCCCTTTTTTTATTTCTTTTCTAATCTGTCAAAAATGAATAATCTTTAGTGTGTTTAAGCCTACACAAATCATTAATTTTTGCTACCTCGTATAATCGTTGCAGTAATCGGTAAACAGATAACACCTCCACAATCTTCAAAGGGAATAAATCCAAAATCAAGGCTATGATTAACATATCCCCCACGCTCAATCGTAACGGTATCTACAGGAAAGTTATCAAATGGTTTTGTATTATCGTTTACCAAAAAAGTATCAGAATCATTCAAATCTGCATTTGTTCCCTCCCCTGTGTTTTGAGAGGTTAGTTCATAAATATCACTTCCAATAGAAAGGGAATTATCTGAAGTATTAAATTGTCCACCTTCACCGACTACCACAAAATATTGATGACCGATTGTGAGTGTATCATAACCTGAACCATATTGCTCGTAATCTGTGAAATAATAAGTTCCGTCGGCGGATGTAATTGTTGAGGCAATGAGGGTCGTCATACTTCCGTCCATTTCATAGAGGGCGACATTGACTCCTGAAATACCCATTTCACATGGGTCTTGCACCACTGCCCTATTCCCCAAGGTCTTGATTCTCCGTTTGTACAACCAGGATTGGGAATCGGAAAACTATTAACGACTGTTTTTGTAATTGTATTAATCGCATAAAGCGTTTTATCATACAAGTTGACTACATATAGCGTGTGACCATCTGTACTTAATTCAATGTCTCCTAACCCTACCTTTCCTACATCTTGAAAAGCGTTTGGGTCATTTTCAGAAACTGCATCGTCCACTTCTCTTATAGCATTAGTGTGATATTGTGGTTGCGCAGCAATGGAGCTAACGGCAATACCCAAATCATCTGTTAATTCCAGCCACGGCGTAGCATTAGGCGCACCAGAGAAAGGGTCGATTGTATAAATTGCATCTAAACCCGCTGGTCCTAGTGCAATATGGGCTTTTAAGACGGCAGCAGCATATAATACTTTATCGGCTTGATCATAAGCTAATCCCCAAAGTGAACCTGAATGTTGAGAATAGGTAATTGTCGACTTGTCTTGATTAGTAGTTCCTTCATTTTCGTAAGAAAATTTTACGACTACGCCTGTATTAGCATTCCCATTTTCCACGTAGCAGGGTGTGACCATCATCGGATTAGTTTCACAATAGTAGGTCATGTCTCCTAAAGCTGCATTTACCTCGCAGTTGGTTGCGGTAACATATTGAACCGATGTTTGACCATCTGGCCCATTTAAGGTTCAATAAGACCAAGCAGGAAGATTACTGAATTCTACTCTAACAGGAAAAGCAATACCTGTAGTATCAACAGACCAATCCCCATTGACATCAGAAGTATCCGCTGCAACTAACTGTCCATCACAGTCATATACTTGGACAATCACCTCTTCTACGGTTGCTGTTTCGTTGGCATCTATTACTCCGTCAGCGTCGTAATCCGTCCAAACCGTTCCACCCAAAGGGTTCGTAGGACAGGTAGCGCCACTTTCTGGCAGATGAAAGCCAAATAAAAGCGTCACAAAAACACCCCAAAATAGTATATAATTTTTAGAAAGAATCATGCTCCTTATGTGTTCTAAAAAGTAAAATAGATTTTTTAAATCTTTTCGTTTTTATTCAAAATCTATTTCGGACACATAAGGATTGCCACATTAATTGGAGGGGAAAATCTCAAAAGGTATCCGAAAATAGTATGAGCGTCTTATTCCGATAGCCGAAATAAAATCATGATACCTTTAATGAGCATTATTTATGGAATAATTTTCTCTATTTGGTG
>CAYMSC010000203.1:1556-10471 GCA_964392805.1 uncultured Saprospiraceae bacterium | reverse complement strand
CTTTAAAAGAGGGAGTATTGTTGATACTATGACCGATTTTAAAGTAAAAATAGGAGCAAAAGAAGCCGTCCTAGATGTTCAAGTTATTGTTTTGCCGTTACTAAAACCTTTTTTATTAAAAAGAATTTTCTAAATAACTCCTTTAAAAATCGGCTTCACTACATTTTCTGTTATTTTTGCCCACATTTTAAGTAGACTGAAAGACCATTCACCTAATTATTAACGTTATAAAAGCTATCAGATTGGGTGAACTAATCCTCTTATTTGCAGTATATTTTGATAAAGTCTCAAAATATTTATTTCAACGGTAGAAAATTAGAGCGATGAATGAATTCGTCGGTACGTTGAGAACTTACATAAAATAAGGCCCTTACTATACCCCATATTTTTATTGGACATTAAGTTTGGATGTTTTATAAAATTGGCTTATTGCTACTAAATTCCATTATGATTTTCAACGGATTTAATCAAAAACTTAACCCCCAGCCCATGTTGGCCATGAAGTGTACTTTTTTAAAAAAATTATTGTTTGGCTGCTTATTGCTTTTTATAAGTGCTACGAGTATTAAGGCGCAGGATGCAAGACCAGATTTGAGCGATGCAACCATTCTTTGCGACAAAAGACCTATGAGTATTTCGGCTTTTAATGGTCCAGGTACAGAGACTAATGAAGCGGATAGTGGCTGTTTAGAAGATATAACAGAAACCAATACCACTTGGTTTACTTGGGAAGCCGCAACTGATGGTCTATTAAACTTCAATATACAACCCGACCAAGCAAATGATTTATTCAGTTTTTCCCTATTCCAATTGCCCAATGGCTTAAGCAATGGAACAGGAAAAGTAGCTTTCCGTTGTACCCTTCCTTGTCGAACGGGGAGTATTGGATTAAGAGATGGCGACAATGATTTTGTCATCGATGATTGTGCAGATGCTCCTGATGGTTTTATGCGGTCGTTAAGTATGGAAACGGGACTTTTTTATGGTTTAATGATAGAAAACACGACTTCAGACGGTGGCTTTACCATCACTTTTAGTGGAGACGGAGAATTTGTTGGGCCTGTGGGACAAATTATACCTGATAATTCCGCTGTTTGTTTTGGAGAGGAAATTACCTTCGATAATGATGTTACTTTCACTAATGGAACGCTTACTCAATACAGTTGGATTTTTGAAGATGAAGATGGAAGTACGACCCGAGAAACCATGCCAAGTGTACCTCAAGATTTCACTTTCCAATCAAATGGCAATAGAAGAGTAGAATTAACAGTCACCACTGACATTGGTTGTACGGCTGTTTTTGATACTTTAATTACGATAAATGATTGTTGTGAATCTCTCAATCAAATAACGATAGATGACAATCCAGTAATTTCGGAAATAGCTTGTCCCGATGACACCAATGGAGCTATCGACATTACCGTCAATAATGCCAGTGCTTTTCCACCTATATTTGCTTGGTCGAATGGAGCAACTACGCAAAATCTTTCCATGCTTCCACCAGACACTTATACGGTAACTGTCACCAATGCAGCAGGTTGTAGAGATTCTCTCTCCCATGAATTTGTTATTCCGAATGCATTGGAAGCAGTAGAAATAGTAAGCCCTCCATCTTGTGGAGGAATAGCAGATGGTATTATTACTATAAATGTCTCTGGTGGACGAACCCCTTATGAATATGACTTTGGCAACGATGGGGTCTTTGTATCTGATAGTATATTCGATAATTTAGTCATTGGAGATTATGTAGTAGTGGTTAGAGATGCAAGCGGTTGCACCAATACTGTCGATGGTATTGAACTCGACGAAAGACAACTCAATATTACACAAGGTGCAGCTATTAATCCAACTTGTAACGGCGATGATAATGGTTCGATAGATATTATGGCTGATAATGCCGTTGGTCTACTAACTTTTGACTTTAATAATGGAAATGGCCCTTTAGATGCAACTTCTATTACTCGATTAGAAGCAGGCGTTTTCTCTATCAATGTTTTTGATAGTGAAGGCTGTACAGCTAACACCGTAGATTTTACTTTAACAGAACCCGACGCAATATTATCCTCCATAGAGGGCAGACCAGGTATTACCTGTGCTGGAGCTAATGATGGGGTGGCAATTGTCACGGCTACCGGAGGAGATGAAAATTTCACCTATGAATGGAGTACAGGGGAAACAACTAGAAGTATTGCGAATCTAGCTCCAGGAGTCTATACCGTAACCATAACAGATGGCAATGATTGTACTGACACAAATACCATCACACTTAATGAGCCTGACGTATTAACTGCTACCGTTAGTAACATCAATAATGTTACTTGTTCGGGTCGAGCAGATGGAAGTATTGAGTTAGCTGTAAATGGTGGAACGATGCCTTATAGATACACCCTAGATGGTATCAATTTCGAAAATGGAACGACGCTTTCTGGTCTAGTTACTGGAGATTATAATATTACTGTTTCTGATAATAATGACTGTACAGCAGAAGTTACTGAAACGATTAGTAGTCCAGCCAGTCTCTCTTTTACCACCAGTTCTGATACCGATATTTGTTATGGAGAGCCTGTCACTTTTACCAATTCCTCTACTTTTACGCAAGGGATAATTACAGATGTTTCTTGGAATTTTGGCGACGCAGATGAAATAGGACCAAGTGTAAACACCAGTTTTACAACCATTGGAAATCCAACTGTAGCCCTAACCGTAACAACAGATTTAGGTTGTACTGAAACCTTAACTAGAGAATTGGATATTGCGGTGGTACCCTGCTGTGAAGGTGATGCTAGAGAAGACAATGCTATTTTTTCTTTTATAGACCAAGTTGACGCACTCTGTAATGGCGGTTCAGACGGTTCTGCTAATCTAAATATTAGTAGTCCTGCTCCTGTAACTGCTATCAATTGGAGTAATGGACTCACAGAAGAAAATGTTACTGATTTACCTGCTGGCAACTATGACATAACGGTTACGAATGATGCCACCTGTTCGACTGAATTATTTGTTGTTATTGGTGAACCAAGCTTAATCGTGCCAACCTTAACCATCACTGAACCTACTTGTGATGCAGCAAGTAATGGGGAAATTACGGTAAGTGCATCAGGCGGTACAGTAGCATCAAACAGTAACTACGATTTTGATTTTGGAGATGGCATTTTTGTAGCCAATCCTACCTTCGATGATTTAGGTGTTGATAATTATACCATTAGCGTACGAGATGATAATGATTGTATTGTTTCAATAGACACTTTCTTAGCAGTTCCAGATGGATTTAATCCGATAATGGCTAGTTTGGAAGTAACTACCCCAACTTGTGCCGTAGCAACAAATGGGTCCATAACCGTTAATGTAGTAGGAGATGGTAGACCCGTATTCTTTGATTTTGGCGATGGTCCATCTACAGAAAATACGCTCCCAAATTTAGGTGTAGGAATGCAATCTGTTGTTATTCAAGATTTAGACAATTGTATGCTCAGCCTTGATACCATTTTACTGGTTGCACCAGATGCTATGCCTATTGAGGCGGAGGTGCAAATTAATGCACCTTCTTGTACTGAAGCAGCAAATGGAAGTATCACGATTCTAGCCACTGGCAATGGAGGTCCATTTCTGTATGATTTTGGTGATGGAGATGGTTTTCTAGCTGATAATAGCGCCGAGGATTTAATCGTTGGCAACTACTCTATTATCATTGTAGATGGAGATAATTGCATGCTAGATATAGATACTTCTTTGAGTGTTCCCGCAGATGCTATGCCAGTACAAGCAACACTTCAAATAGTAGAACCTTCCTGTGGTGGTTTGACAGATGGAAGTGTAACCGTTTTGCCATCGGGCGAACTAGGAACTGATATTAGCAATTATACTTTTGATTTTGGAAATGGGTTTATTGATAGTAATATAGATGACAATTTGGGTAACGGCAATTTTTTTGCCGTCGTTCGGAATGCCAATAATTGTAGTATTTTATTAGATACCTTCCTCAATGAATTGGTCTTAATGCCCAATACCCCAGTAGTCGTCAGGCCTACTTGTTTTGGGCTATCTGATGGAATCATAATGATAGATGTACCTGCACCTGGCGAAGGGCCATTTACCTTTAATTTTTTGGATGATACTAATGGGTTTCAAGACGAAACAGCATTAATGAATTTACCAGAAGGTACCTATACTATTCAAGTACAAGATAATAATTTATGCCTCAGTGATACCCTTAATGTAGTAGTCAACCAACCCGATGAATTAATGCTAACACTAGAAAGCATGGACATTAGTTGTTTTGGAGAAAATGATGGTCAAATTATTGCCACTGTCACTGGTGGTGTTGGAAATAATTCCTTTAATTGGAGTGATGGACAAACAACGAGTACAGCGGTAAATCTAATGGAAGGAGATTACACTTTAGATGTAACTGATGGCAATGATTGCCCCATTAGTAGTGATAATGCAGTCACTATCATCGAACCAGCAGAACTTAGTGCAACCATAGGTCAAATAGATAATGTACTTTGTTTTGGGGAAATGAATGGTGCTGTCACCATCAGTCCCATGGGTGGAAGTGCGCCCTATGAATACAGTTTAGATGGGATTATATTTCAACCTGATGCTACTCTAGGCAATCTAGTAGCAGGGGATTATACCGTCATTGTTAGAGACAGTCGTGACTGCGAAATATCAACAGAAAGTGCTACAGTTGATGAACCTGGTGAATTTACCGTAGCTGCTTTAGTCGACAATCCAGTCACACAATTAGGTTTCCCGATTATCTTATCTGCGGACCCAAACACAACCGCAATTGGGGGCATCAATTATACATGGACCATACCAGATTCCATTATATGTACAAATTGTCAAATTTTTGAGACCATTCCTCCCGGTTCTACGACCTATACCGTTAATGCTGTTAACGCTGATAATTGTTTCGCAACAGCTTCAGTAGATGTAGCAGTCTCTACAGACCGCCCTATCTTTTTTCCAAATATATTTTCTCCCAATGGTGATGGTGTAAACGATGAATATTTTATTCCATTTTCACCAGCCATGACAGAAGTAGAGGAACTTAAAATTTTCAGTAGAAATGGTAGCTTAGTTTTTGAAGCATTTAATATTAGAAGAGGCGAAGAAATAATTAAATCATGGGATGGAGAATTTAATGGCCAAGAACTACGCCAAGGTGTTTTTGTAGTCGTGGCACAAATAAAATTTGTCGATGACCAAAGCTTGCCGTTTCAATCTGATGTTACGATAATTACTTCAGAATAAGTTTACCAAGAAACTTTGAAAAAATAATACTAAAAATCCCAAATGAGTTTAGAACTCGTTTGGGATTTTTTTTTAACTTTAGGTTCAACCTCAAAATTTGAATTATGAAGTGGCCACTACTTTTCATTACAATTTTGCTATTTTCCTTTGGCTGTAAAAAGGAAAAAAAGAAAAAAAACAATCACCAAACTAGTATTTTTAATTGGTTAAGTGCTGAAGAAGATATTATTTCCGTAGAAATAGAAGGTGATTTAAACCATCTATTTGTCAATCGCCAAGAAGCAGACCAATACCATTCCGCAAGTATTAAAATTGCCAAAGGGGATAGTTTATTACAGTTTGACATAGAATTAGCAAGTAGAGGCGTTACTCGGAAAAAAATATGTGACTTCCCTCCTATTAAATTAAAATTTCCAAAGTCAAATTTAAAAGCACTTGGTTTTTCTTCCTTAAACAATTACAAACTCGTGACTCATTGTATGGAGATGGAAAAGGATTTGGTTTTAAAAGAATACCTTATCTACAAATTATTTAATCAACTTACAGAAAAAAGCTTTCGGGTCAAACTAGCTAAAATCCGATATATTGATAAAAATGGAAAAATACCTAATGAAACACATTTTGGGTTTATAATAGAAGGAAATAAAGAGTTAGCCAGTCGTTTGGATGGTCAATTAATAGACCCTACAAAATTAAAAATTACTAGTTTAGATAAAGAACAGTATAAAAAAATGGTTGTTTTTCAATATATGATCGCCAACACTGACTGGAATTTATCCAAAGGCCATAATATCAAATGGGTACAAACCAGTAACAGTGAAGTGCCTACTCCAATTCCCTATGATTTCGATTATTCCGGCTTGGTCAATGCGCCTTATGCCGTCCCACATCCAAAAATTCCAATAAAAAATGTAAGACAGAGATATTTGCAATGGCGTGGTAAAAGTAAGGACGAATTAAAGTTAACTTCTAAGAATTTCATGGCACAAAAAAACAACTTTTTGGAAACCTGTCAAGGATTTGTTAGCTTGAATGACACCAGCAAAGTCGAAATGATTAGTTTCTTAGAATCTTTCTTCGATGAAGTAGAAAAAGGGGCGTTTTTGTAAAAGAGTGATGCTTGTGCAGTAGGCAATTAGCAGTTGGTATATTTACTCACCAAGAAAAACCAAATTTCATTTTAACCTCCGCATAAGGGCCTGATAAATCTTGCCCATTCATTTCTGGTATATTCACATTACCCACCAATCGGTAACCACCATCTAAAGACAAATGAAAAAAACGAAACACATTTAATTCTAATCCAACCGTAGGTTGAACTACAAAAATATTATCTGGCGTACGCTCCCCTACCCTGACATTTCCTGTTCCAGCTAAGATCATAAAACTTGGATGAATGGTCTGGTGTGCAGCAGGTGTATAGCCCAACATAAATCCACTATAATCCATTGTTAAATGATCATTGTCTAGTGCATCTATATACACATCATTATCGGTTTCAAAACCTCCCCAGCCAATAAATAAGCGTTTACCAAATTCTAAACCACCAAAACCTCCTCTAAAAACAATAGGGTCCTTACCAAATTGTCCTACACCAACCGCAGGTCCGCCCCAAATACCACTAATTCGCCAGCTAGATTTTCCAAAAACAGTTTGTTCTTTTTGGCTAAAAAGAGAAAAGCTACTACTAATCATCAATACAAAAATTACAGTCAGGTTCTTCATAATAGGATTATTTAAAAATTGAAAGGAATAGAGGAAATTACACAAAAGATTTATTGAATATTTTTTAGGGTATGCAGCCTTTTCTGAACCTCATTTTTGATTGTGTGTTGAATAGGTATATGATTAAAATCATTGATTATTTGACAATTTTTGCCAATAACCAAATCATTAAGGAACGCGATAAAAATAAATGGAGATTCTCGTCGGACGATTAGTTAAATAAACGATTCATTTTAAGTGTTTTAGCTAATCGTTCGACTTTAAAGAATCTGCATTTATTTTTATCTTACTACTAAGAATGAGTGTAAAGGATTTTCATCACCAGTTAACTATCACTACTGTTTTGAATGGACTAGATTTATATAAGAAAGATGCAAAAAGGACCTTTGCACCACTATGAGAGAAAAGAAAAAAAGTATTTTTTAACCTCGTTTAACAGATTTACTTTATTTTTAAAAATAGGTTAACATTTATTGATAGGTGCGCCAATTTTGAAATCGAAGATTCATAAGCGTAGCGCACTAATGATGAATTTCATCAAAAATATAGCTCTGGAAATAAATAATGCCTATTGAAAATGCTAAGAGCTTCCAGATTCAATCCTGATAATTTCAATCGGGACAATATTCAAAATTAGCGATGATGTTGATTTATGGGCAGTCAATAATGAGATAACCCTATTAGTGCTAATGAATAGCAATAGTATAAACACTATCAAACGTTTTTCCAGCCTCCAATTTAATGATCCCTTCTTTTTTCGTAAATTGCTGATTATGCTGAACGTGGTCTGCTATACCAAACCAAGGTTCGATACATACAAAAGGAGATTTTTGATTTTTGGACCAAATACCTAAATAAGGGAAATCTTTAAAATCAAAAGTTAACACCTGCTTTTCTCCTTTTTGTAAAGTCACTTTTTCAGAAGTTAAATCAGCAAAAACCAAAGCATCTTCATCAAAAAGATTATCGGTTATAGGAAGATTCTTTTCATTAGCTAAAACCAACTCCGTTTTACCATTTCTAATTCCTCCGTCCAAACGTTGCGTATGCGCTGTTTCTTTATGTTGAAAAACGAGTTGATAATCTGACCGTTGCTCATCTGCATTCAATGGACATCTAAAAGCGGGATGCCCGCCAATAGAAAAATACATAGGCTGCTCAGATGGGTTATGCACTTCGTAAACAACCATTAATTCCCCACCTTGTAATACATATTCGATGCGTAGTCGAAATGGATATGGGTAAGCCAATAAGGTCTCTTTTGAACTAACCAATTCAAAAGTCAGAGCCGCTTTGTTTTGTTTAACTAATTGAAAATCCATATTCCTTGCTAACCCGTGCTGTTTCATCACATAGGTTTTATCATTAATAATATAGACATCTTCTTGTAATCTACCTACAATGGGAAACAATACAGGTGCATGCCTACCCCAAAAAGTAGGGTCTGCTTGCCAAATATATTCTTGTCCTGTTTCCTTATTAACGATACTACATAATTCCGCTCCGTGATATTTGACCTGAATTTTCAGGGCATTATTTTCTAAAGTTTTAACCATTTGTTTTTTTAATCCGATTAAAGTCGTTCTACTTACACTACAAACATAAAAAATATGGCGGCTGGTTTACAATTTTTGAAAAAAATAGTCTTAAATAATTTTAAATAGTGTAATGATCTGACCCTTTCTCGTTATGAAATAGACACCTACTTTTCAAATTAAAACAACCCTCATGAAAAAAATAGGCTTCTTTAGTTGCTTAGTATTGATAAGTCTCTCCGCTTATAGTTTTATACTTTATAAAAAAACAACGGTTTATTCTATTAATAAAATAGAAAAAAATTGGGGTAAGGTAAAAAATAATTTATTCGCTAGTAAATTTGAAATAACGAACAAAGAATATCAACTTTTCCTCCGAAGTATTCGGTCAACATC
>CAYMSC010000203.1:0-1456 GCA_964392805.1 uncultured Saprospiraceae bacterium | reverse complement strand
ATTTTGGCTTACATAATATGAGTGGTAATGTTGCCGAAATGCTAGCGGAAGCGGGTCAAACAAAAGGCGGAAGTTGGGCAAGTACGGGTTATTATATCCGTATTGATGCAGAAGATGAGTATGCAGGAATTACAAAGCCTGACCCTAGAATTGGTTTTCGATATTTTGTGGAGATTATTGAAGAATAGAAAACGAGGAATTGTAAAGATTGTGTGATTATAAGTAATCAGATAAAATCCGTTGCTAACTATTTTTTAGCAACGGATTAAGTTAGCAACGGATTCTATACAGATATACAAATTAAAAAATTGAATAATATCATTTTTGCAATTTGATAATACTATTCAATTTTATTAGTTGTTCCTCACTCATCCAACCAATCAAGCAATAGCTTCCCTTTTAAACCAACCCAATCGACAACTAACCTCCGTCCCTATCCAAATTAAGGCTAAACCTGCTATCGCATTTCTGATAAAATCAAACCACATATCCTCCGCTATTCCAAATTGCTCACCCACTAATTTTATTAAAAATCGTAGTCCACCAAAAATTAAAATACCCATTATCGTTCTCGCTATTTTATGACCAATGGTAGCATCATTTGATGGCAAACCTTTTTGTGCTAATAATAAAAAGCCTAATCCCAATCCCAACATAAACGCCAATAGCACAAATATTTCTTGAGACAGAATCAACATAAATAAAAAAGGAGGCAGTAATAAAATAGCGGTCGTGCTATTGAGTCCAATGGCATAATGTTGTCTATTTTCAAAGTTATGTAGCTTGTCGGGTTTTAAAATAATATAATAAAAGGCAGCTAGCATAATCGCTCCCAAAACAAGACCACCTATCACATCTGCTAAAAAGTGGACACCGAGATATATTCTGGACAATGGAATCAATAGCATTAAACTAGCACAAAGAAAAGTTATCCACCGCTTTCTAAATAAAAAAGCAAGTGCGCCCCAAAATGCAATCGCAATACTCGTATGCCCTGATGGAAAACCATTTTGTATACCTTCGGCTTGTCGAGTCGCCGCTACTACATCCGCAGGCAATGCTCCCCAGAAACTAGACGCACCTCTTTTTGAAAAATTGAAAGTCACTTCATCAGGCAATTGTTTATCTAATCGCTCTATGGTCTTATCTACATGAAAAGGTCTAGGCAAATCAAAATAATCCTTAAAGAAAAAAGTGATAGCACCTGTCCATATCAAAACCATAAACATCAAAAATGCCTTTTTAAAATTAATCGCTAAAAGCAAAATAATCAAAAACAGCATAAAAAATTCCATATACCCTAACGTCGTAATCAATCGCATGAAAGTTGTCAGTCCGTCAGAAGCAAAAGATTGGAAATAATGGTTGATTTCTGTTTGAAACATTTTTATTGAGATTATTTATAGAGCGTCAGATTGAAAATAGATATTTACTAATTTTTTAATTTGTTTAGAAT
>CAYMSC010000202.1:7574-10486 GCA_964392805.1 uncultured Saprospiraceae bacterium | reverse complement strand
GATAGTAAACACATTATAATTAGACGATTAAGATTCCCCATTCAAGACCCCGCAACTGAGTAAATTCATGCCAAGTCTGCTTCCCAATATTTCTAACTCTCAAAAACTTGTCTTTGGTCACTTCTGCCAAATATTCAATACCTGTTATCACTTCCATTTCTCGTATAGCTCTTGCCAACTCGATGTCTAAATAAGGAAGGCTTAAATTAAACTGTTTTTTTCTCAATCCCCACCTTTTCAAAATACCATTTAATCCGCCGCTCAACATACTGCTTCACATAACTTTCCGTCAAAAAGAAATTAGACCAGTTTTCATATCGATAACACATATTCCCTAGATAAAAAAAATAGAGTGCGACACCTAAAAAAGGTAAGATGCGTTTTTCTTCTGAACTAATTTCTACTACTGATTCATAGCCCGTTAAAAAACTATTCCATTTTTGAGTCCGAATTTTTTTATCTTTTTCAATTAAATAAAGCTGCAATTGATAATAGGCTAAATCTATACAAAGCCAGCCATTGCCACAAAAATCAAAATCGAATAAGCTTATATTTTCTGCTTGGTCAATCACTAAGTTGTCTTGCCAAATGTCCAAGTGAATAACCCCTTTTCGGAGTTGTGTATGGTCAAATTTTGCAAATTCTTTAATTAATCTTGTCTTTATGGTAGTTAGCCAAGTTGCTTCTATTGCTTCGTCGGGTAAAAAAGATTGAATTCGTTGGTAGGGCAGATTAATTAAATGATATTCATTATAAACAATTCTTCTAAGTTCTAGATTTTTGGAGACGGTATGCAATCGACCCATCATTGCCCCTATTTTGAAGTGTAGGGTGGGAGCAATTACGGGTCGTTTTTCCCCTTTGGCAAAAGAAAATAAAACGCCGTAGCGAGTGCCTTCTGGAGCAGTAAATGTTTGTATATACTCCTTATTTTTATCTAGGATAGGAAAAGAAACGGATACCGCTTTGTCTTTTAAGAGATTCAAAAAACGCAACTCTTCTTCAATTTCTAATTTTGAATGCCAATTATAACTATAAACTCTAAAAATATATTTTTCTTTTTTGGAAGAAAGGAGGTAAGTATCATTGATGCCAGGCTTAATAAAAATACAAGCACAATTTTCTAAAAATGGATAGGATTTAGAAAGGTATTTTGCCAGATGGTGCGCAGATAAATGGGAACTAGAGACTGGAAAGGTTTGCATGGTTACAAAGTAAATATAAAATGTGGAAAAGTTCTGTCAAATCTTTTTACCAAAAACTAAAATAATTAAGCATAAAGACTGAAATTTGCGCCTTACTAAAAAAAATCGCATTGTTATGATTTTATTTTTTGGAACTACCGACACTTCAATTTTTGCCGTTCAAACCAGCAAACAACTTTCCGACGAGAATCTACAAAAATTAACTTGGTTATTTGGGAATCAATCCCTCATGGATGTGCAAACGGTGGAGAATTCCTTTGTTGGACCAAGGGCAACTATGATTACTCCATGGAGTACCAATGCGGTAGAAATTACCC
This sequence comes from uncultured Saprospiraceae bacterium, assembly GCA_964392805.1. Taxonomy (GTDB): domain Bacteria; phylum Bacteroidota; class Bacteroidia; order Chitinophagales; family Saprospiraceae; genus JAFMDF01. Next base: position 8,964 of record CAYMSC010000202.1, on the reverse strand, counting down.
AAAATATGGCGATTGAGGGGATTCAGCGGATAGAAAAATTTCACGCTGTTGCGGACGGGAATACGGATTATGACCCGATGTTGCTGCAAAAATATACGACACTTAATCAAGAAATTTTTACCGTAAATATCCAACCTGAACCTATTCTTGACATAGCGGATATAGCTACCTATAATAAACAAGAAGGATTGGCATTAAGCGAAGAAGAGATTGACTATTTAGAAGGAGTCGCCAAAAAAATTGGTAGAAAATTAACAGATTCAGAAGTTTTTGGCTTTTCTCAAGTGAATAGCGAACATTGTCGACATAAGATTTTTAATGGCACTTTTATTATTGATGGCAAAGAAAAACCAAGTTCTCTTTTTAAGTTAATTAAGAAGACTTCCCAAGAAAATCCAAATGATATAGTCTCTGCTTATAAAGACAATGTAGCTTTTATAAAAGGGCCAACAATCACCCAATTTGCGCCTAAAAGTGGAGAGAAGCCAGATTTTTATCAGAAGAAAGAGATAGATTCCGTTATTTCCCTAAAAGCAGAAACACATAATTTCCCAACGACCGTTGAGCCATTTAATGGAGCAGCTACAGGGTCAGGAGGGGAAATTAGAGATAGATTGGCAGGGGGAATTGGCTCTTTACCGCTGGCTGGAACAGCGGTGTATATGACTGCTTATTCTCGATTGACGAGTGACCGACCTTGGGAAAAAGGCATGGCAGAACGAAAATGGTTGTACCAAACACCCATTGATATTTTAATCAAGGCATCCAATGGGGCTTCTGATTTTGGCAATAAATTTGGACAGCCGCTTATCGCTGGTTCACTATTAACCTTTGAACATGAAGAACATGGGCGAAAATTAGGCTACGATAAAGTCATTATGATGGCTGGAGGAATTGGGTATGGTAAAAAAGAACAAGCATTAAAAGGAAAACCTCAAAAGGGCGATAAAATTGTCATTTTAGGAGGAGATAATTATAGAATTGGAATGGGGGGAGCTGCAGTTTCTTCCGCAGATACAGGAGCATTTAGTACGGGGATTGAATTAAATGCCGTACAACGGTCTAACCCCGAAATGCAAAAAAGGGTTTGTAATGCGGTTCGTGCTTTAGTGGAAAGCGATACCAATCCAATCGTTTCTATTCATGATCACGGGGCAGGTGGACACCTTAATTGTTTATCTGAACTAGTAGAAGAAACAGGCGGTAAAATAGACTTAAATGCTTTACCAATCGGTGACCCAACACTTTCTGCTAAAGAAATTATTGGCAATGAGTCACAAGAACGAATGGGCTTGGTTATTGGAAAAAAAGACATGGAAACCCTAAGAAAAATAGCAGAAAGAGAACGGGCGCCGATGTACGAAGTTGGGGAAGTGACAGGCGATGACCG
>CAYMSC010000202.1:0-7474 GCA_964392805.1 uncultured Saprospiraceae bacterium | reverse complement strand
GGCGTAATGGCCTTGGATTTTGACGGAAAAGAAGGCATAGCTACCTCCATTGGCCATTCGCCAGTAAGTGGTTTGATAAATCCAGTTGCAGGGGCAAAAAATTCGATTGCAGAATCTTTGACCAATATCATTTGGGCACCTTTAAAAGCGGGCTTAAAATCAGTTTCCTTATCCGCTAATTGGATGTGGCCTTGTAGAAATGAGGGAGAAGACGCTCGATTATACGAAGCAGTAAAAGCCATTTCTGATTTTTCTATTGCGCTAGGTATTAATGTTCCAACAGGCAAGGATTCCATGTCTATGAAGCAGAAATATCCAGATGGAGAAGTATTAGCACCAGGGACGGTGATTATTTCGGCTGCGGCGAATTGTAAGGATAGAAACAAGGTGATTGAACCCGTTTTACAGCGAACAGGTGGTTCTATTTATTATATCAACTTATCCCAAGACAAACATCAATTAGGCGGTTCTTCTTTTGCACAAAGTCAAAATAAAATAGGCACAACTGCGCCTACTATTCAAGATGACCAATTTTTTGCCAAAACTTTTGATGCTATTCAAGATTTAATCACAAAAGGGGAAATTATCGCAGGCCATGATATTTCGGCTGGTGGAATGATTACGACGCTTTTAGAAATGTGCTTTTCGGACAATGATTTGAGTGCTAAAATTGATTTGACTACGATTGATGAAAAAGATACTTTAAAGCTCTTATTTGCTGAAAATGCAGGCATTATTTTTCAATCAAAAGACTATCAAATAGAAGCCCTTTTAGACCACCATAATGTTGAGTTTTTTAGAATTGGTCATGTGATTGCTGGTAGTGATTTAACAATTACTAATTTTGACAAAACACATCTATTTAATATTCCAACATTAAGAGATGATTGGTTTAAAACATCCTATCTATTAGACCAAAAACAATCGGGGAAAGAATTGGCGAAAGCACGTTTTGATAATTATAAAAACCAAGCTTTAAAATTTTGGTTGCCTAAACATTTCACGGGTAGAAAACCAACAATTCCTAGTACTCCAAGACCCAAAGCTGCCATTATCAGAGAGAAAGGAAGTAACTCGGAAAGAGAAATGGCGAATGCTATGTATTTAGCAGGATTTGATGTAAAAGATGTGCATATGACCGATTTGATTGCTGGACGAGAGACCTTAGAGGATGTCCGTTTTATTGGTGCAGTCGGTGGATTTTCTAATTCCGATGTATTAGGCTCTGCCAAAGGATGGGCAGGTGCGTTTAAGTATAATGAAAAGGCAAGAAAATCATTGGAAAATTTCTTTAAAAGGGACGATGTACTATCCGTAGGCATTTGTAATGGTTGCCAACTATTTTTAGAATTAAATCTAATTAATCCAGAACATGAAGCCCAAGCTTTGATGGATTACAATGATTCTCATAAACACGAAAGTAACTTTACCTCAGTCTATATCCAACCCAATAATTCTGTGATGTTAGGCAATCTAGCAGGGAGCAAATTAGGAGTTTGGATTTCTCATGGCGAAGGTAAATTTAAACTGCCACTAGCAGAAAATAAATACAATATAGTCGCTAAATATGGCTATGAAGGCTATCCTGCTAATCCAAATGGAAGTGATTATAATACGGCTATGATTTGTAGCACAGATGGCAGACATTTAGCCACGATGCCACACATTGAACGGTCTACTTTTCCTTGGAATTGGGCGCATTATCCAAAGGGTAGGAGCGGAGATGAAGTCAGTCCTTGGGTACAGGCTTTTGTCAATGCCCGTAAATGGATAGATAATAATGGTTGATTAGTTGATTACAACAATCATTTTGTAAATACTTAATGCTTTAGGCGGTCTTCTAAGTATACTGCCATAAGCATTTATGGTTTTCTAAGTTACAAAAAAATAAAAATAATATGTCAAAATCAATATTAATAAAAGAAGTACTTGTTATCAACGAAGGAAAAATAACGCCTTCAGACATTTATGTTAAAAATGGAAGAATTGAGCAAATAGCTGCTAGTATAGACAAAAAAGCGGATATAGAAATAGCAGGGGAGGGCAGACATTGTATACCCGGAATCATAGATGACCAAGTGCATTTTAGAGAACCAGGCTTGACCCACAAATCAGATTTGTATACCGAACCTCGGGCAGCAGTAGCAGGTGGTGTCACTTCTTTTATGGAGATGCCGAATACCAAGCCAAATACCTTAACGCAAGAATTATTAGAAGATAAATACCAAATTGCTGCTCGAAAATCATTAGCGAATCATTCCTTTTTTATGGGGGCTTCTAATGACAACTTAGAAGAAGTATTAAAAACGAATCCTCAAAATGTCTGTGGGGTTAAAATATTCATGGGGTCTTCTACGGGAAATATGTTGGTGGATAATAAAGAAACCTTAGATAATTTATTCAGAAATGTACCGATGTTAATTGCTACACATTGTGAGGATGAGGGGACGATTCGAGCAAATAATGCAGCATTTAAAGAAAAATATGGAGAAAAAGCTACCGCTGCAATGCACCCTATCATTCGGAACGTAGAAGGCTGCTATTTATCTTCTTCTATGGCGGTGGAATTGGCTAAAAAATACAACACAAGGTTACACATATTACACATTTCGACCGCTAAAGAATTAGATTTATTTAGAAACGATATTCCTTTAGCAGAAAAGCGAATTACTTCAGAACTTTGTGTGCACCACTTACATTTTAATAGTAAATCTTACGCAGAATTAGGCAACCTAATCAAGTGCAATCCCGCCATTAAAGACCGAAGTAACCAAAAAGCATTATTACCTGCTTTGCTAGACAACAGATTGGATATAATTGCGACAGACCATGCGCCGCATACTTGGGAAGAAAAGAGCCAACATTATTTTAAAGCACCGGGCGGCGTACCTTTGGTTCAGCATTCCTTGAATGTGATGCTGGGCGTATACCACAAAGGGAAAATTAGTTTAGAGCGAATTGTAGAAAAAATGTGCCATGCTCCAGCCATTTGTTTTAAAGTAGCCGATAGAGGCTATATTAGAGAAGGTTATTGGGCAGATTTAGCCATTGTAGATGTTAATAAAAAATGGAAAGTTAGTAAAAAGAATATTCACTACAAATGCGCCTGGTCCCCTTTTGAAAATAAATTTTTGAAAGGAAAGATTCACCAAACTATTGTGAGTGGTCACCTTGCCTATGATAAGGGACAATTTTTTGAAGATAAAAAGGGAGAAAGACTAACCTTTACGCATTAATTGGAGGCAACCTTTAACATTTCTTTTTTAGCATGGATTAATTGTACATCCAAGGCAGCTTGTTTTTTGAATTGTTCATACAAAGCAGGCAATTCCTCTAAATTGATTTTCAAATAACAATATTCATCCATTTTGGAGATTATTGGTTTTAATTTAGGAAGGTCTACGATGTTAATGGTAGATTTGATTCTATGAGCATCATAATGGAATACCTTCAAATCGTTTTCCATCAATCCTTTTCCCATTTGGTCAATAGCTAAAGGTAATTGATTCAAGAAAATGTCAAACATTTCAATTTGTAAACTAGGCCTTCCTTTAAAACATTTTTCCAGATTGGCAAAATAAGGTGTTGTTGTATTGTCACTTGGACTAACATTTTTATCCTTTTTTTTGGCGGTATCTGATTTTAATATTTCTTTCATTGTTTTAATTAATAATTGAGATCGAGGATAGATTTCTTCGCTCTCAAGGTAAATAAGAGCCGACGAAAAAATAAGTTCCGCATTTTTCAAATAGGAACCCGTACGGGTGAACCTCGAAGAGGATGGGCTGCTTTGTAATGGGTTGAAAACCTATGATAAAAACATTCAATTGAAAAATCAAATGCGGAAGTTATTTTTTCGTTATTAAGGAACGCGATAAAAATAAATGGAGATTCTCGTCGGACGATTAGTTAAATAAACGATTCATTTTAAGTGTTTTAGCTAATCGTTCGACTTTAAAGAATCTGCATTTATTTTTATCTTACTACTAAGTTAGAAGACTGAAATAACTTAAGCAAATAATTTTAATCAGATTTGACCTAATTCGCTATTTGTCAACGTTTTGACAAGTCTGACTTTTGACAGATTTATCGGTCTTAAATCTGACGTCTCTCTTACTAAGTGGGGTTGTGTGAAAGTCGATTATGCGCAACAAAAGACCGATACAGTTATATTAATTTATTGAGATTTTACACTTAAAAACTACCAATTTGTTCGTTCTTGCTGCACTAATAGAGGCAAAGCAACTAGGCGCTTACGTAAATTTTAAAACCAATTCCGATACAAATCGGAATCGATAATTTGAAATGTTGATATATTTTTAAATCTCAACCTCAAATTCCCTACCGTAGGTGGCTTAAACCTTGGAGTTGAACTTGAAGTATATTTAGTCTCTTATTGCATTATCCAGTAAATTTAAAAAAAATTGATGAAGTCTGGTGTATTCGCCAACAATAAACTTTGGCGTTACTTTGACCTAACAAACAAAGTATTTTTTCGTTATTACTAAATGCTTATTTTTGTATGAATACTGATATTGCCCTTGTGAATAATGTTTTTGATTCTATAAAATAGAAAAACCAAAAAGATAAGTTGACAAAAAATGGGGAGAAAAAAGGAGGTGTTTTAAAACATTTGCAAAAACTATGCTAGAATGATTTAAAGTTATTTTTCTAAAAAAGAGGCTTTGGTATTTTTTTTGCTTTACAAAGCAAAGTAGCTTGCTGTTTCATCCCTCCCTTCAAAGCTTCTTTCTTCATATTGAATCAAATTTATACACTTTCATTACTTAGAATATGGCCAATTTTTTGAAAAAATATTGGGATGAATATATGCTTTTAGGCACTTCTTTGGATTATTCTGCGGAAGAGAATACTAAGATTAGTGTCATGAATAGTGTGTGTGCATTTGCGATTATTGGTTGTATTGTATCTTTTTTATTGAGAATTGGAGGTGGTTATGGATGGGATATATTACTTAGACCTATAGGAATTAGTGCATTTCTTTTATTACTCCCTTTTTTTAATTACAACAAAAAACATAGACTAGGTTGGCAAATAGGGATTGTAGGTTTTTTATTGGCAATTACCATTGCAGCAAACCAAAGACCTGTATTATATATTAATTATTTAATTTACGGTCCAGTTACTTTTTTGATAATTTATTTATTTGACAAAAATAAATTCATTCAAAATATTTATTTGCTGTTCATTGCATTAAATATAATCGCTTTTACTGCTTTATCCAATTATAACACAGACCCGAAGTACACCTTTTCATTTTTTACCTCATTTGTAATTATTTTAATAGTACTCATTGCTAAATATTTCATTATTTCTCTTTCTTTTTCACAGAGAGTAAAACGAGAAAAGGAATTAGATTATGCTATTTCTTTAAAAGATGCTGCTTTACATGCTAATAAAGATGCTACGGTCATAATAACGAATGAGGGACAAATAACGGATTGGAATGCTCATTATTTGAGTATGTGGAATTTGAACAACGCAGAAGTGGAGCCGTTGAATTTGACAACGCTATTAAAGAAAGTTGATGAAAAAATAATTAACCCAGAAACCATAAGGAATGCTACAAGAACTATTTTAAAGAATCCTAACGTATGTACCTTCGATAAACTTTATCTGAAAAATGGCAAAATTATTGAAAGTCATAGCCAACCTCAGATTTTAAATGGAGAAGTACTTGGAAGAGTTTATAATTTTAGAGATGTTACCTTAAAAATAAAAACGGAAAAACGAATTATAGAAAGTGAGAGTCGATTTCGAAGTTTTTATGAAGATAGCCCGCTTGGAGTTCTTCTTTTAGAAGACATTAAGCAGCCTTTCCGCAATGTTAACCAACGATTATGCGACATGGTGGGCTACACACAAGCCGAAATTGCCAAGCTAGAACTAAGCGATATTTGTGCAGATGATTACGTCGAAAAACATATTGATGAATATACTAGAAAAGTTAAAAGCGGAATAAATAATTTTAAACTTACCAATAAATATAGAAAAAAATCAGGGGAAATTTTTTGGGGACGTGTAAATGTTTCTATTAGAAAAGATGAAAATGATAAGGTACTCAGTGTGATTATCATGATAGAGAATGTGAATGAAAAAATTCTTCAAGAACAGAAAATTGAAAAGCTTTTGACGGATTTAAAGCAATTGAATGAAAAACTGGAGCAAACCGTAAAATTAAGGACCATTGATTTGCGACAATCAAATGATGAATTAAGAAGGTCAAATCAAGATTTACAACAATTTGCATACATTGCTTCTCATGATTTACAAGAACCCCTTCGAATGGTTGGGAATTTTGTTCAATTATTAGAAAGACAATATGGACAAAAAATTGACGAGGAAGGAAAAGAATACATTCGGTTTATCGTAGACGGCGTAAGTAGAATGTCTAAGCTTATTCAAAACCTCTTGAAATATTCTCGAGTTGGAAGAAAGGAAGCCGAGTTACGTCCCGCAGAATTAGATAAGATTATTGAAGCTAAATTATTTGGTTTAAGACAAAAGATAAAAGAAACAGAAGCAGAAGTAGTAATTAAAGGCATTCCAGAGAACATTTATTGTGAACCTAACCAAATTGGAATGGTATTTTATAATCTAATTACAAACGCGTTAAAGTTTACTAAAGACCCCCCTAAATTAGAGATTGGTTTTCAAGAAAAAAATCAGGATTACCTTTTCTATGTGAAAGATAATGGAATAGGAATCGAACAAATATACGACGCTAAGGTTTTTGAAATTTTTAAACGCTTACATCGTAGAGAGGATTATGAAGGGACAGGGATAGGCTTGGCACTTTGTAAAAAGATTATTGCCCGACATGGCGGTCGGATATGGTTTGAATCAGAACTTAACCAAGGAACAATATTTTATTTTACCATTAGTAAAAGTTTAAAAAATGAGAAACATGTACCATTCGATACAAATCTTGTTAGTTGAAGACAATGAGGGAGATGTCGTATTAATTAAAAAAGCATTTTCTGATGCTCGTTTAGCTAATAAAATTAATGTTTGTAGAGACGGGCAAGAAGGCTATGAATTCTTGAAAAAAATCGGTAAACATGCAGATGCACCAACACCTGACCTGATTCTTTTAGATATTAATATGCCTAAAGTAACAGGCTTGGAATTACTGGAAATGATTAAGAAAGAAGATGCTTTAAGAATTATTCCTGTAATTATGCTAACTACTTCTACTTCTGAAGAAGATATTTTGAAGAGTTACCAGTTAAATGTTAGTAGCTTTGTACAAAAACCAGTTGAATTTATTGAATTCTTAGATGCTATTCAACAGATTCAAGACTATTGGTTTTCTATTGTGAAGTTTCCCCCAAAACTAGCTTTTTCGTAAAAAATAATTAAGTCGTTTTTTAGATTGAATAAGGGATTTACTAAAGGAAAATTCTCTACCGTACACTTTTTGAAAACGCCGCCTTTGGCGACTAAAACATGG
>CAYMSC010000201.1:0-10511 GCA_964392805.1 uncultured Saprospiraceae bacterium | reverse complement strand
CGCTAGTTTTTTCAATGAGTTATATATTATGATTTTGACTTTTCGTTCGCCCTATCAAACTATATAAGACGCATTCTATTTACGATAATATGGATAGATTGAAGGATATTTTATTTTACATGATCCTGAGAGACCATCAGAACTATTATGAATTAATCAATTTAGGTACTGAAATTGTGGCGATTAGCAAGCCGCAAAGCTTGCCTCGTAGTCTTGCGAATTGGCGTCATTCCTTCATCTCATGGTCTGACTTCTGACTTCTTTTCAAAATCACTTTTTTATCCCGTTTGGAGTATAGTTCTCAACTTTCTAAATTCAGCATGTTAAATGCGCTAAATCTTTATTCTTGTTATTAAATGCTTCTAATAATTTATGACAAGCTTTTATCACGATTGGTCGATTTTGCAATTCTGCAACTTCCAGAAGATTTAAAATTAATAGCCATTCCTGTGAAAAAGATTGTTGAATTGTTGATAAGATGGAAGTAGGGAGCGGCGTATCATTATTTCTACAGTCTGCTAGGATTGAAAATAGTTGATGTTGTTCAATTTCTTTGGCATTGATAGTGGGCGCTTTCGTTTTTTTCGATAATTTATGTTGAACCAAATCAAAAGAATTATTATCTGCCGGACCAGCATAAGCTGCCATCACTTTTTTTCCTACTGCAAGGTGATAAATCCCCCAATCTGGTTGAAATAGGACCGTCTCTTGATGTCTCACTAGACAATTTTTAAAAGCAATTAAAATAATTTTACCTTTTAAATTTCTAGTACCAGTAATCACTTCCCCCTCTAAAAAAATATCTCCTTCAAAAGCTAGCTTTATCTTTTTTCCTTCATATATATTATAGGCTTCTAAATCTCTTGGTGACATGTCTTCGATGGCTATATTAATGCCTTTTAATTTGCCAAGTGGAGACCCAAAACCAGTTGGATGGGCAGTTGTACTATGTCCAATTAATTCTTTTTCATGGAAGGCGAGTGCTGTTTTTCCTTTGGTTTGGACAAAAGCAACGCCACCATCACTATTATCGATAACTTTTGTGAAAATACCAGAAATTTGCAAACCTGTACTCAATTCAATCGTGCCTAATTGTTTAGAATTTATTAATTTTCGTACACCTTTTAAACCACCAGTTCTTAAAGCCATTGTATTGGCAAATTCCTCTAAAACTAAGGACAAGTGGGCAAAATCAGGTGTGACAAATAGTTGAGGTTGTGGCTTAGTAATGTCAAAAGATTGGTCAGCCGCTGAAATAGTATAAGGCATTTTTTTTACACTATCTTTTAAACAATTTTTACTTTCTCCAATAGAAGACAATAGTCCTGCGCCATAAATTTTAGGATTTTCTAAAGTGCCAATTAATCCATATTCTACGGTCCACCAATGTAAGTTTCTAATCTTTGCCATTTCAGATGGCTCAACGGATTTATTTTGTAAATAATCGATTTGTTTTTCAGCTTTGTCAATAGCGACCTTATCTTGTTTAATTTGCTCTTTTAAACGAGATAATAATCGAATCGCTTCATACATTTCAAAGTCATAGGCAGAAGAAATAGCCTTACTACCAATTTCGCCAAATCGCCTTAAATACTCTGCATATTCAGGATTAGCTATAATTGGGGCATGCCCAGCAGATTCGTGAATAATATCAGGGGCTGGGGTGTATTCAATTTGCCTGATGGAACGAATACTTGATGCGATAACCAACACATTATAGGCTTGAAATTCCATAAATGCCGCTGGAGGAATGAAACCATCTACCGCAACTGCTGCCCAACCTATATCTTGCAAAATACGATTCATGCCATACATACTAGGAATCTCTTCTAAAGAAATGCCTGTCTTTTTTAATCCATCGAGATAGGATTCATGCGCTACTTCGCTCAAAAACTTTACATTCTTAGCCATTACATATCGCCAAGTAGCTTGATTAGCTGAAGTATAGGTTTCGTAATTTTGTGGATGAATATATTGGTGAAGGTGTTTTGGCAGTTTGTCTAAAACAGGATTGGAGATAACCGATTTTATCATCTGCAAATGGGAATTTTAGAAAGAGAGAAATCGGTAAGACTAAAATATAGCCTTATACCGATTTTTCCTTAAATTATTTGGTTAGGTAAATATGCTGTAAAGATAGAGAAATAGCCTATATTTTTCCATAGATAGATGAATTTTAGAAAAAATTTAATACTTTTAATGAAATAATAGAATTTGATTCTATTTAAGATAATATTTTATTGGATTTTTAGAAAGGTATTCTTTAACAAAAAGTGAGTTTTTATGGAATTAAAGTTGGACGCAATCGACCGTAAATTATTGATGTTATTACAGAAAGATTGTCGAATGAAAATAAAAGATATAGCCGTTCATTTGAACCTATCAACGACCCCTACTTTTGAAAGAATAAAAAAATTAGAACGGGCGGGGATTATAGATAGCTATGTGGCGGTTTTAAATCCAGATAAAGTCGGAAAAAAATTGAATGCCTATGTTCATGTTTTTCTAAAAGAACATTCAAAAAATATTGTTCGGCAATTTGTTGAAATGTCGACTCAATTTCCTGAAATATTAGAATGTCATTATGTAACAGGCGGGACTGATTTTATCCTTAAAGTCTTAGTTAATAATATTGAAGAGTACAATCACTTTTTACTAGAAAAATTAGTGACGATTCCGAATATTGGAAGAACAGAGTCCTTTCTTTCTTTATCAGTAGAGAAGAAAACGACCAGAATTTTCTTAGAAGAATAGAAAACGCAATGATGTAAGAAGCCAAATAAATGTCTTGCGCTCTAATACCCATCCATTCGGGTTCGGAATTATACCCTCTTAGCCACCCCAACCGTTTCACTGTTCAGGAGCTTTCACTCCTTCATGCAAGCGGTTCAGGAATTATCATTCCTTCATCTTATGGTCTTACTTCTGACCTTTTTTCAAAATCACTTTTTTATCCCGTTTGGAGTATAGCCTAAACAGAAAAGAGCTATCCTAATTTTTAGGATAGCTTTTTTTAGTGTACCATACGTTGTTCGAGACTATAATAGAATGAAAGTACTGGGTGAACCTAGGAGGCAAGGGGGACTTCCGTTAGGGAGAATTTGAAGGAAGTCTTTCGGCAAAGATGATGTGCTGTCGAGCAGAAATTTAAGTGTAATTTTTTGTTAAAAAAATTTACTCATTTAAAATTTTCTGATTAATATTTGTTTTCTTTTACGCTGTTTTAGGTGGAATGAAAGGCATTACTTATACCCAAGTTGCACAATTCTGCATTTTAGGCTTTGCTTTTTTAGTGCCAATCATTTATTTATCGATGATGTTGATGGATAGTCCTTTTGTTTTTACTAGTTGGGGAGGGCAAACCAATGATGGTGTTTATTTATTGGATAAATTAGATGATTTAAGTCGAGAATTTGGGTTTAAAGAATTTACGGCACAGCGACGACCAACCATTGATATGTTTTTTATTGGCTTAACCTTAATGTTAGGGACAGCAGGGATGCCGCATATTATCATTCGATATTTTACCGTTCCAAAGTAAGTGAAAAGTAGCGAAAGAAGAGGCTATTGCTGGAATGTTGGTAGGTTTAATTTTTGTGGTTACTTATATCGTTTACCACGAATTTATGGGTGGCAAAGCGGATGGGTATCTGATAATCTATTTTTCTTTGCATCCATATTTGATTTAGGGTATTAAACTAATTGCTTAAATGGCTTCCCTTAATGCTGCATTTGATGTTCTTATTTTAGTCATTACAAAAACTATCATTAAATTTATCACCCCACTAAAAATCATGACTAGAAAATAGTCCGATTGATAATGCTCGTAAATCATGAAAACCATTAAAGCATAGAAGATTAATAATCCTATCGACGATTCAAATAGCTGATTTTTTTTGTTGGAAATAATGGTTGGCAAATAAACGGCTAGTGCTGGAATCAACACCAACCAAAAAAGAAGTAGCGTTAATAGATTCCACCCAATTAGCAATGAAAATGGAATTAGGGCGGCGGCGAGTCCTATTGGTACTATTAATGTGCCTACTAATTTTTGTTTGTGTTCTTTAGTCATATTGTGAGTGTTTAAGATTTAAACGGTCTTTTGAATCGTCTCTCTCTAATTCTTCATTAATATATTAAAATAAAGGCAAAAATGAAAATTAAACCATGTTAATTCGACCTTTATTTTGGTTCTTTAACAATGTTTGCAAAATGTGAGGCTCATAAGGATGAGATATAAGGTGAAGTAGGTTTTCCCAAATGCCATTGCCCAAATCGTCTAACATGATGAAGAGGATGTTGGGCCGAGTATCTTTTTTTTCCGAAGCAATCGATGCTTCTTTATTTTCTGAGCAAGAAATAAAAAGTATAAGTATTGCTAATAATGATAATCGCATATTGTAGGTTTTAGTAACGAGCAAATAATAAGTGGTGCATTTGGAGCTAGAGATTTTGTATCAAGACTAGATGAGCAAACACCGTTTGTGAACCGCTTGCGGACGGGATGCCTTGGTACAAAATATCAGTTCCTAAATGCATTAGTTAATTTATACTCGTTACTTAGTTTTGTTTTGCTTCCTTTTGCCATTTCATCCAACCTCGTATCTGCATTAAAAAATTGACGAAGTGCATAAAGGCTAAAAACCACAAGTTAGTCATTCCGCAGATAATCATGGCTAAAAATTGGCCAACACCCATTATTGCGAATGCTTTCATACTTCTTCTATTGAAAAGCTCAAAGCCCGCTAATATTAGGATAGCTGAAATGATTTCAACAACTGTTTTTATGGTCATGGTTCGTTTTGTTTTGTTTTTTGACGCTGAAGGACGCTACTATTATGACTTTTTTATGTTTTTTTTATTACATATTAAACACGCTATACTTTCTAACCTGATGAAGTACAGAGCAGAAAACATAAAAAATCATAACTTCAAACAGCGTCTTTCAGCGTCAAAAGAAAAATTAATTTATCCATTTTAATTACTACCTGCTTGCCGTCTCAATTGCAAAGCCCGACTTAAATAATAGTTCCGAGCCAGAGCATTATGTTGACGTAAGCCCAATTCATGCAAAGCATCTGCTTTTAATAATTTAGTATCGGCATCTTTAGGATTTAATGCCATTAGATGACCGCCTAACTCTGCTGCCCATTGATAATCTCCATCGGACAAAGCTTGTTGAGCATTGGCTAATTTGTTGCAACTGTAACACAACTCTCTGAGTTGTGCGATACGATAGGAAGGCGATTAAAATTGGTGCTACCGTGAAAAGTATGGGTGAGTTAAAATGGCACAACTCAGAGAGTTGTGTTACCTGTTTGTTGCAACTGTAACACAACTCTCTGAGTTGTGCGATACGATAATCTACATTGTAAAAAATTTAACCCACACTTTTCACCGTCGACACTTAAAATTAAAAATTTGCGGTTCGATTTTACGAAAAATCAAAGAGCATCGCTCCGAAATCATCTGTAGAAAGGTTTTTAACCCATTGTTTTTCATAAGGTAGCTTCGACATCAGATAGCCATCTTTTTGCGGTTAATATTTTCTATAAACAAGTTCCACTTCAATCGTGAACCGTTCTTAAAATAAATCAAATAAATAATAAATAGAAAAAGCAACTAAGGCAAACAAGCCTAAATAGGCCATTCCCAGCATCAATGCCGAAGGGCGATGAGATTCAGGAATATTCGGACTTTGTATAGCTCTCAAATTAAGAAAGGCAATTACAGGACTTGTTAGAAAAGCCATGATGGTTGCCGCATCTAATAATTTTACCATACTAGTCGCAGAAAAATAGAACAAGGCAAATCCACCTATTCCTACTATAATCAAGGTCAATTTATAAGCATTTTCTAAAAATGAAATTTGCGTATCATTTTTCTCAAGTGCATCAAATTTCAATATCCGCAAACCTCTAACAAAACATCTAGGAAAAGCATCTAATACCGTAACTAACGTTCCATAGATAGTACCAAAAGCAGCAATGGCAATAATGTAATAAGACCAATCGCCTAAATTTTGGGTAAATACATTCAATAGTTTATTCGAAAATTGGGTCGCATTTCCATCTAATATGGTCCCTGTACCATAAACAGTAAAAGCCCCAATAGTCATAAACATTAGTGCCAAAAATAGAGCAAATATATACCCCAAATTAAAATCAAATAAACTTTCTTTTAGCGTAGGTTGATAATTTGTTGCTCTTGCCTTTTCAACGGTCCAGATACTATTCATAATGGAGGCCTCCATACCTGCTGGCATCCAACCTAGCAATCCAATTAATAAAGCCAATCCTGCTCCTTCAAACAAAGGAGGTGCTTGAAAATCAGCAGTAGGAATGGCTGGACCTTTGAATAAAACAGCAAAGAATGCTATAGAAACGGTCACTAATAATACAATAGAAATAATTTTTATTAGTCCATCTAATCCTTTATAGCCACCTAATAAAAGCAGCAAAACAGAAACGCCAATAATAATACCTGCTAAAATGGGAACTGGCACTACTTGTACCCCAAACATAGTCGCCAACAAACCTGCACTTACCGCACCTATAGCTCCGACCACCGCAAACATGTTAATAGTGACGACTAGCATGAATAATAATACTGCCAAGATACCTTGGTCTTTATATCCTTTTACAAGGCTAAAACCCGTTGCAGTTGCATATCGAGGGCCCATTTCATAAAAAGGATATTTTAAAATTAAGGCTATTAAAATGACCCAAAAATAAACCATTCCGTGCGTCGCCCCAGCTCTAGTGGATAGTACTAAATGGGAGGTACCAATAGCCGTACTGGCGAATAATAAGCCTGGGCCAATAGTTTTAAGCAGTTGTTTAAAATCGCTTTTTTCGTTTTTCATAATTCTTATTTAAATGTCAAGTGTCAGGACGTTCTAGCTGACTCCTTCCCCCTGACACCTGACTCCTTCTTAATTACTTTTTCATAAAGTCATAAGTAGCAGGAGGGCCTGTTACAAATGACCCTAAATTTTCTTTTAAGGTCAAGTGAATTGGATGCTTTTGATAGGTTTCATAAGCGGCTTTATTATCAAAACTCATTTGCATTAACATCGAATATTCGACTAAAGCACGGTCATCTCCTAAATTCTCAAAAGGACCTATTTCTAAATCCATTACTTCTTTAATCCCTTCTAATTTTTTAACTTCTGCTACTAAAGCAGCTTGGTCCGCATCAGGTTTTACTTTTAAAAAAACCAAGTGGACTAATTCTCCCTCAGGCTCTAGTTGAGTTTCTAACTGGCTTATTTTTTCATTAGCTGTTGCTAGTTGTTGTTTTACTGCTCCTAATTCTTCTTGTACCTTAGTATCAGTACAAGCAAAAAGTATCAATAAGCAGCCTAAAATAAAATATCTCATGTTTTGATTTTTATCGTTTGAAATGATTGTAAATTTTCTATTATGCCCAAATCATCTCGGCCGGTCAAAAAATATTATTTCATTTTTTACTTTGTATAGAATCCGTTGCTAACTCAATCCGTTGCTAATAATTTTTTAGCAACGGATTGAGTTAGCAACGGATTTTTATTACATTTATCTTGTTCTCTAAAGACTAATGTATCCCGTTAGTCTTACCCACCAAATTAACTAATTCTATTTTAAGGGTATCGACCAAACTTTTTTTGTCTTCCTCAAAAAACAAATTATTCATTTCTAAAGGGTCTTTTGAAATATCATACAATTCATTCTTATCTGCATGTTGTATCTGCCGTAGATAAAATACCGTTGCTATCCTTATCCAAAGCCGCTAGGGTAGTGGCTGCCATTTTAATTTCTTCACTACCAATGATGCCATCACTATTTTTATCAATAGTTCGTTGGACGGTTTGCATTTTTTGCATCATCTGCCCTTGCATTCTTTTCATAAAAAATGCTTTGCCACCTAAGAACCAGGCTGCTGCCGCTAAGATACTTAGGATGAGTAAGACGGAAATTATTTTTTTCATGGTAAAAATTTGAGAATCATGAAATATTTAGGCAATCAGATAAATGTTTGATTGCTAATTATTTATATGCTTAAAATTAATAAATATATTTAGATAATCTAAATAAATATCATCTATTTTGTTGCATGTTAGCTATTTATTTCCTAGAAAATAGTAGTTGATTAATGCTAATTTAGGAAAAGCATAACTAATCAAAAGTCAGCATCCCATCCTTCAGAAATGCCACAAAATAATCCATAGCCTCAGGATTTCTAATCGCATCTCGATTAATATTTTCAGGCTTCGTTCGACCTATCAATAACTTTTTGACAGGCACTTCCATTTTTTTACCACTTAGCGTGTAAGGTATATCTTTTACGGTCAGGAATTTATTGGGTACATGACGGGGAGAGCATTTGGTTCTTAGCTCTTTTTTAATAGTTTTTATCAAATCTTCTGTGAATTTAAAACCCTCATTTATCACTAAAAATAAAGGCATAATATCTTCACCATTTTCTTGTTCTAAATTTAAAATCAAACTATCTTTTATAGCAGCCATTTTGTCTAATACACCATAAATTTCTGCGGTGCCGATTCGAATACCATTTCGATTTAGTGTTGCATCCGAGCGACCTTGAATGACTAAAGAACCATTACTATGTATATTTATCCAATCCCCATGCCGCCATTTTCCAGGATATTCTTGAAAATAACTGCTTTTATAACGCTCCATCTTTGGGTCGTTCCAAAAATAGATAGGCATACTTGGCATGGGTTGTTCAATGACCATTTCTCCAAGTGAATCTTTTACCCTGTTGCCAGATTCATCATACCCAAATAAAGCGGCTCCCAAACTTCGGGATTGAATATAGCCTTTGTATACTGGCAAATAAGGATTGCTCCCTACAAAAGCCGTACAAACATCTGTTCCTCCACTCATAGAGCATAACCAAACATCTTCTTTAACCCCTTGATAAATCCACTCAAAAACTTCTGAGGGCAAGGGTGCGCCTGTAGAACCAATCGACCTCAAAGCAGATAAGTTTATTTCCTTTTTTATGGGTAAATCTGCTTTCATACAAGCAGTTAAAAATGGCGCACTAACCCCGAAATGATGAATAGGTAAATCTGCTGCCATTTTCCATAAGGTCATCATACCGAGATGAGCAGGGCTACCATCAAATAATATTGGAACAGCACCTAATAATATAGTGGATTGTAGCAAATTCCACATCATCCAACCTGTCGTAGAAAACCAAAAGAAATGCTCTCCGACCTTTATATCATTATGAAAAGCACCATATTTATATTGCTCTAAAAGACAACCGCCATGAGAATGCGTAATGGCCTTTGGTTTACCTGTTGTTCCTGAGGAATATAAGACCCAAATAGGATGACTAAAAGGTACTGAAACAAATTCAATCGCTTTATTGGTATTAACCTCGACTAATACAGATGCCCATACCACACTATTTTCCAAAGTCGCTGCCTTATTCAAATAGGGAATAAATAGGGTTTGCTCAATACTTGGAATGGCTTTGCGTATATTATGGATTGCATCTAAACGACTAAACCCCTTTCCATTATACTGATAGCCGTCAACAGCAAGGAGTAATTTAGGTTGAATTTGAGAAAATCGTTCGATAACCGTTGGCTCTCCAAAATCAGGAGAGCAACAGGTCCAAACTGCCCCTAGTGAATTGACCGCCAAAAAACAAGCAACAGCTTCTGGAATATTGGGTAGATAACCCGCTACACAATCGCCTTTTTGAATGCCTTGCTTTTGTAAAAACTGCTGAATGGCTTTCACTTGTCTACTTAGTTCGACCCAACTAACGATTCTTCTTTCTAATTCATTTTGAAAAATCAAAGCAGGTCTTTCGGTAGATTGTTGGCGAAAAATATGTTCTGCATAATTCAAAGTAGCTCCTTCAAACCATTTTGCTCCTGGCATCTCCCTAGTATCTAACACTTGCTGGTAAGGTGAATGAAAGTCAATACCAAAATATTGAGCGATGGATTCCCAGAAGTCTTCTATTTTGTCAATTGACCATTGCCAAAGTGCTTCATAGCTTGAAAAATTTAATCCTTTTTCCTTTTCTAACCATTGCTCAAACTGCTTTAGGTTGGAACTATTGATGAATGATTTTGTGGGTTTCCAGAGTGTTTTTTGTTGATGACTCATATATTTGAGTTGCTTTATAAAAAGTTGTAATTTATAAAAAAATGCGACTATTTTTCAATAGATGCATTTGTTATTTAATGATTTTTTTTTATTCTTTAGGAGAAGAAATTTGTTTATAGATTAATTCTTTTTACCTCTTTAAAATTACTAGATTAATTGCCTATTTTATACCTTATTTTTTTTGTTTTGTCTTTTACCTACACTCCAACCAATGATTCCTGCTAATAATGCAAAAAGTCCTGAAAATAGCTGCAAATATGAGAGAAAGAATTAAGACAGGTTTTCTTCCAAATTTATCTGATAAGTAAGGCACTAAAAAGGCACCTACCGCTCCACCAAATCCTGGCCCAGCAGCTATAAAGCCCATTTGTTCCATGC
>CAYMSC010000200.1:0-10528 GCA_964392805.1 uncultured Saprospiraceae bacterium | reverse complement strand
TAGGGTTTTAGACAAAATTAGTTTAGCCGCTTAATAGACACGTCCCCCTAAATTCTCCCTTCTATTTTCTTTCTTTTCTACAAGGATGAGTATATTTGATTTTCATCAAAAATAAAACGTACATTTTATGAAAATCAAATCTCTATACGCACTGCTGCTACTCATTTGTATCATCAACAATTCTGTTGAGGTAGTCGCACAAAATGCGGTTGCCACCAATCCAATTGCTATCACCACTAATATTGAATTACCAAGGGCTACGCCCGAATCCGTTGGCATGTCTCCCACTCGCTTAAAAATGATGGAGGAAAAAATGCACGAATATGTAGACAATGGTCAATTAGCTGGCGTACAGACGGCTATTATCCGTAAAGGAAAAGTGGTGCAATTTGATACCTATGGTTATGAGGATGTAGACACTAAAGACCCTTTGAAAGAAAATAGTATTTTTAGAATTTACTCAATGACCAAGCCGATTGTTTCTATCGGTTTGATGATGCTCTACGAAGAAGGAAAGTTTCAGTTGAATGACCCTTTGCACAAATACGCACCCGAATTTAAAGAGATGCAAGTATATGTTGGTGATGGTAAAACAGAGCCTGCCAAAAATCCAATTCGAGTGATTGATGTATTGCGACATACCACAGGCTTTGGGTATGGTTGGGGAAACCCGCCTAACCACGTAGATTCGCTCTATGCAGTCGGTGCTAAGCGAATGGGGACGACCAATAATCGAGAATTTTTACGAAATATGAGCAAACTGCCGCTTTATTATCAGCCTGGAACGGGTTGGAGATATAGCGTTTCTACTGATGTAGCGGGTGCTTTATTAGAAATTATTGCCAACCAGCCCTTAGATGAATTTTTGGAAGAACGCATTTTGAATCCATTAGGTATGAAAGATACGCATTTTGAGGTACCTGATGCTAAGGATGAACGATTCATCTCAAATTATACGCACAAAAAAGATGGCAGTTTACAAGTCATTGACCACCCATCTATGAGTAAGTATTGCAAAGAGGTAACCATGTTTTCTGGTGGTGGCGGATTGGTCTCTACGAGCAATGACTATCTCCGTTTTTGTCAAATGTTATTAAATAAAGGCGAGTTAAATGGTGTCCGACTGATTAGCCCTAAAACTTTGGAATTAATGACGGGTAACCATACAAAAGATACACCTCATGCAGGTGGTCCTATCGCTCTGCCAAGTAAAGGAACTGCTTTTGGTTTAGGGTTTTCTGTAACAACGGATGTAGCTGCCTCAGCGATGCTTGGCTCAGAAGGTACGTTTGGTTGGGGCGGCGCAGCAGGCACTTATTTTAGAATTGACCCCAAAGAAGAAATGGCGATTTTGATGATGATTCAAGTGATGCCCAATAGTCATTTGCAAGCTAGAGAACGATTTCATAATTTGGTGTATCAGGCGATTCTCGATTGATAGTAAATGCTGGTAGTACGGACTTTAGTCTGTCCAGTTCAGCGACCTTCAGGTCGGCCTTTAAAGAGTTAATTTTAACGGTCTGAAGACCGTTGAACCCGACAGACTAAAGTCCATACTACCAGCACTACCAGTTAAAAATCTCCATAATTCACCTGCAAACAAGGCAAACCAATATCCAATCGCCACATATCCACTACCTGATTTCGGTCATCCAAAACATACTTCACGAAGAATTTATCTCGAATATGGGCATCAAAAAATTCTGTTTTAACAATGGAATCCTTACGAACATCTTCATGCTTTCTCATCACCAATTCATGGTAAGGAATCTCCATTTTTTGCAACCAATTTAGCGTCTGCGTTTTAGAAGAATCTTTTCTTCCTGTAAACAAGAAAATCTGCGTACCTTTCGCATATTCGGCTTTGACAATATTAGCAATCGGTTCATTCAATGCATCTTGTTCACATTTTGTGGCATCAAATGGAGAGCGACCTTCAATAATTGCCAAAGTGCCATCAATATCACAAATAATCGCTTTTGGCAAATCTTTGTTCTGCTCCATGTAATACGGCCCTCTTCCTTTTTTACCTTCTGGTGCATAAAATTGACGATGCAATTTTTCTATTTGTTTTCGACCAACTGGACGCTCTCGCTTCGCATCTCGGCGAACCGCTTCTTGCAATTCAATGGTAAATTCTTTGACCTCCACTTTAACTTGTTCTCCTGTTTGTTTTTTATAACCGTTCACCAAATCATTGATTCGATTGATGTTCTTTTGAGATAAATTGGTGTCATCTACAATCACATGTTTGCCATCTCGCAATGCTTCCACGATTAACCAATCTCGCAATTTTTTGACAAATTTTTCATTGCTTTTGGAAAATTGATACCCGTCTAACATTTCCCGCATATCGTCTCGATTGATGCGCTTATATACATTCGGGTTCGCTTTCACTAAATCTTTTGCATACGTTGATTTTCCACTTGCTGGTAAACCTCTTAAAATTGTTACTGTTTTCATAATTACAGGATGACAGGATTTTTCAGGATTTACAAGATGGTTTATTATATATGCTGAAATTCCTGTGGTTTAATTTTTAGTTTTTAATAAAATATTTTTTCTTGGCGCTTATTTCACGGATTATTATGATTTTGCGTTCTTATATGTCTAATAAATCTATCTAAATTCATCTATTTATTCTAACTATATTCTGATACGCTCCTAGCTCGTCCTATCTTGTAACTCTTGCATAATCATGTTATCCTACCAGTAAAGGGACGCTCATATGCAGGTCGGATATATCGCCAAATCGTCTCCGAATAATCCTTTCTATCCAACATTGAAAAGAGAATTTTAGGGTACTGACAAGTTTGGAAATACAATGCCGTTTCTTTCCGAGTAGGCAATTCTTTGTATTCACTTTTAGCAATAATTTCTATTTGTTCATATTCCTTTTCCAATCTTGCTTTGGTCATTTCTACCCATTGGTAAAATTCATCTGGTACTCGTTCTAAAATTTCTTTAAAAGAATCACCTGCCATCAAATTTTCCCAGATAGTTTTAGAAGAAACTTGGGTCATAATTCGGTGAATACGCACATACTCTTCAAATTTTACTTTTAAACGGAAGTTATTTGAAAAGCGCACCACAAACCCTTCTTTATTATCAAAAGCCAAGGCCTTCAATTGATGGAGGTCTGTTAAACCATCGTATTTTTTGACCATTGGAAATCCAATATCCATTAAAGGCAACTCTTTTCCTGTTGCGGTTTCTATCATTCCTAATAAAACCAATTCTTCTTTGTCCCCATAATCTAAAACAATCCGATTTTGTGGATAAATAATTTCAAATAAATAGGTGATAGCTGGATTCATTTTGGTTTTAGCAGCTGCATAGGTCGTATTTAACAATTCATTCGCTTTGAGGGATTGTTCACTAATAAAAGACCCTCTGGTAGCTATATACACTTCTTCCTCGACACAATAACTAATCCCTAAAGAACCGTCCATTTTTTCATAGACTTCAAAAGGCAACTTAGGAATAGGCTTGTTAACCAATTCTTCCAAATTAAAAAACTTTGGAAAAGGGCGAGCCACTACCCTACCCTTTCCGTCCAAAATCAATCCTCGGCATTGCAACGTGATGTCATTCCAGATTCGCTCAAACTGTGCCGTTTCAGAATAATTATAAATATATAAATCGGCTGTTGGGTGCTGATTCACTTTTACATATCCTGCTGCTATCATTTCTTTTAATGTGGTAATATTCATTGTTTCTTAATTTTGATTGCAAGTTAGGGAGTTATTGCGCAATCTTTATGCGTAGTAAAATAAAAAGTGATTTTTTTTAGCTGACAAGCGTTTATTGAGAATTCACCTATTTAATTCAAGTTCCAGAGAAGAATAAACTGATAGCAAAAGCTTCAGTTATTGTATATATAAGTCTCTTTTCTCTAATTTTCCCGCTCTATTCTCAAATAGCCATAATTATTTCTTAAAAATAAGCGTTTATAGATTGCTTTAGTAATGACTAAAAAATAACTTCCGCATTTGGTTTTTCAATTGAATGTTTTTGTCATAGGTTTTCAACCCATTACAAAAAAATCCATTTGAAAAACGCGGAAGTTATTTTTTCGTCGTCTCTTAAAACTCCTTTTTAAATATCAAAATTTGGAATAGATTTTGGTCATTTTTCCGAGAACTTAAAGTTTCTCTATTATTTTATAAAATAAACCATCATGCGAATAAATTTAGTTTCCTCTTGCCTTAGTTTTATGCTTTTGCTTTTATTAGTTGGGTGCGATGATGCCTTTTTGGATACCAATATTGCACTTCCAGAAGAAGAAAATCCCACTACGGAAGTGCCGACGGATACCAGTATGAATAGTAGTAGTCTAATGACTGCCAAAGTGAATGGAGCAGATTGGGAAGCAGCAGCAGCAAGCGCGCTCATTCAACTCAATAGAATTGGCATTTCTGGATTAGCGGCGGATGGTTCTGTGATTGTTTTAAGCCTAGAAGATAATGGTGAAGGTGTTTACGAATTAACGGAAAATGGTTTAAGTGCAGGTGCTTATACGATTAGTGATGATTCTAATTCATTTACCTCTAACTCTAATATGGAAGGAGGCATAGTAGAAATCACGGAACTCAATTGGCAAGATTCTATCATGTCGGGTACTTTTTTCTTTACAGGTTCTAGGGCTTTTCCAGCAAGCGAAGTCAATATTGAAGTAGGTAGATTTGAAAACATTCCCATCCGAACTGAATTGGGTTCGGTTAATGATTTTAATAACATTTCTGTTAATGTAGATGACGTCCTATTTGAACCCGTATCCGTAACAGCTTTGATTGACCCTTTTTCTAATAATATTTCTATCATAGGCACCGCTGCAATGGGGATTCCTTCTGTCGGCCTATTTTTACCACAAGATATTATTGAAGGAACTTATGATTTAGGCACGCCCGGGTTTGCAGAATATGGCGCTCAATACAATATTGATAGCATGACTTTTTTAGGGGCTGAAAGTGGTCAAGTAACGATAACAAGACATGACATTGGCGTAAAAATTATTGAAGGGACGTTCTTTTTTGAGGCGGCAGAATTGACTGGTGGAGAAACGGCTAGTTTGACGGAAGGAAGTTTTATGGTGACGTATTAAATTATTGATTATTTTTTACGAAATTCTGAAATATACTAGTGTTTATTCTGTTTTTAGTCTATCCAAATTAAAAATCCGTGGGAAAATAAAATCCGTGGGACAAAATCCCTAATCCATCAACCTAATCAAAAGTTGACCTATCCAATAAGGCTAATGCAAGTATCCAAATTAAAAATCCGTGGGAAAATAAAATCCGTGGGACAAAATCCCTAATCCATCAAAGTTTTGTAAAAAGAACCTCATTAAAGCTACTTTTAGCACATTTATCAAGGATTTTTAGAATAAAATTTTATTTTGTGGTTTATAAAAATTTATAAACATTAAATTAAATCACCAATTATGAAAAACTTGCCTGTTATTTTATTATTATTTTTTTCAACAGTTGCCTTCGCTCAAACGAAGTTAATAGAGAAGGTAACTAAAACAGGGGATGAATTAGTTATTCCTTATGAAAAACACGTATTAGCTAATGGATTGACTTTAATTATCCATGAAGACCATTCCGACCCGCTTGTTCATGTAGATGTGACTTACCATGTAGGTTCCGCTAGAGAAGAATTAAAAAAATCAGGATTTGCGCATTTCTTTGAACACATGATGTTCCAAGGCTCAGAAAATGTTGCAGACGAAGAACACTTCAAAATTGTAACGGAAGCAGGAGGAACGTTGAACGGAACAACAAACCGTGACCGTACCAATTATTTTGAAACAGTGCCTAGTAACCAACTAGAAATCATGCTATGGTTAGAAGCAGATAGAATGGGTTTCTTTTTGGATGCAGTGACTCAACAAAAATTTGAAGTACAAAGAGCAACCGTAAAAAATGAGAAAGGTCAAAATGTAGATAATCGCCCTTATGGCCCTTTTAGAGAATTAAATGCTGCTGCTTTATATCCATACGGTCATCCCTATTCTTGGTTAACCATCGGTAAGTTAGAAGATTTAGACAGAGTTGATGTGAATGATTTGAAAAAATTCTTCTTGCGATGGTATGGACCGAATAACGCTACTTTGACGGTCGGTGGAGATGTCAATCCTACAGAGGTGATTGCAATGGTAGAAAAATACTATGGAGTCATTCCTATGGGACCAAAAGTAGAACCTATGAAATTGGATGCGCCTGTTTTGGATAAGAATAGATATGTTTCTTACTTAGATAAAAACATTCGTTTTCCAGCTGTTATTTTTACTTATCCTACCGTTCCAAGATTCCACCCTGATGAAGCCCCTTTGGACTGTTTAGCTGAAATTTTAGGGACAGGAAAAAGTTCTTATTTCTACAAAAATTTTGTCAAAACACAAAAAGCGATTCAGGCCTCTGTGTTTAATCCAGCAAGTGAATTGGCTGGCGAAATGTCTATGTTCGTATTACCTTTCCCAGGGCAAACTTTAGGAGAATTTGAAAAACAAGTAGACCAAATTTTAATTGATTTTGAAGCAGCTGGGGTAACCGATGCAGATATTGAAAAATTTAAAGCTGATACCGAATCAAATATGATAAATAGTTTGGCAAGTGTGAGTGGTAAAGTATCTCAGTTGGCAAGCTATCAAACGTTGAAAGGGAATCCAAATGGTATTAAAAATGATTTAGATAGATACTTAGCGATTACAAAAGAAGATGTGATGCGTGTTTTCAGAAAATACGTTAAAAACCAACCACATATTGTATTGAGTGCATTAGCGGACCCAACGGCAAAGCCTGCACAACCTGATAATTACGAAATACCAACTTCTGGAGATAATCCTTTTCCTACCACCAATTATGAGGGCTTAACTTATAATCGAGCAAAAGGAGATAAATTTGATAGAAGTAAAAGGCCTGGTTTAGGAGCGAATCCAGTAGTACAAGTACCTGAATTCTGGAATGCAACCTTTGAGAATGGATTAAAAATAATTGGTACAAAAAGTGACGAAATTCCTTCCGTTAGTCTACAGTTAACCATTAATGGCGGCCATAAATTAGATGCTTATGACAAAGAAAAAGCAGGTTTAGCTTCTTTGACGGCATCAATGATGAACGAAGCTACCGAAAATTATTCTGCCGAAGAAATTCAGGAAGAATTGCGAAAATTGGGTAGTAGTATAGGTATTGGTGGCGGAAGAGGTCAATCAACCGTATTTATAAGTTCTTTAAAAAAGAATTTAGACAAGACCTTAACCTTAGCCGAAGAGATTTTGATGCGCCCAAAATTTGCGGAAGAAGATTTTGAAAGATTAAAAAAGCAACAAATAGAAGGGGTAAAAAGTAGTCGTAAAGACCCTAGTTCCATTGCCAATGAGGCCTATAATAAATTGTTATACGGCAAAGACCATATCTATGGAATTCCTACAAGTGGAGATGAAACCTCTATTGAAAAGATTACTTTAGCAGATGTGCAATCCTTTTACCAAAAATACTATTCGCCATCTGTATCAGAATTGGTGGTAGTAGGAGATATTACAGAGGGGGAGATTATGCCGAGCATTCAATTTTTAAAAGATTGGGCGAGTAAAAAAGTAGACATTCCTTCCGTAGCCATTACAGAAAAGCCAGAAAAAACAAAGATTTATTTAGTAGACAAAACAGATGCACCACAATCGGAAATTAGAATTGGTTACCTAACCGATTTAACTTATGATGTTACAGGAGATTACTATAAATCTTTCTTGATGAATTTCCCATTAGGCGGTGCTTTTAATAGTCGTATTAACTTAAATCTAAGAGAAGATAAAGGTTGGACTTATGGCGCTCGTTCTTTCTTTTCTGCGGATGAGGAAATTGGTTCTTATACGGCAAGGGCAGGTGTAAAAGCAGTTGCGACAGATAGCAGTGTGGTAGAGTTCATTAAAGAAATTAAGGACTATAATAAGAATGGTATTTCGAAAGAAGAGTTGGCGTTTATGAAAAGTTCCATCGGACAAAGAGATGCTAGAAATTATGAAACGCCTCGTCAAAAAGCAGGTTTCTTAAGACGAATTGTCCACTACGATTTAGATAGAACCTTCGTAGAGGAGCAAACTAAAATGGTAGAAAATATCACAAAAGCAGAATTGGATGCTTTGGCGAAGAAATATTTACAGCCTGATAATATGTGTATCTTAGTTGTTGGAGATGAAGCGACGAATCGGCCTAAATTAGAAAAATTAGGCTACGAAGTCGTTATTTTGAATGAACGTGGAGACGTTAAGATAATGAAACCTTAGGTTTTTATTTTTGAAAAAAAATTGGGTTGCCCAGCGGGAATTGTTCCGTTGGGCAATTTGTTTTATAATCTCGGGTCAACCGCCTCACTCTCCATCGCCAATACCCCAAATACACATTCATGCACTTTTCGCAAAGGCTGTTTCGCCACAAATCGCTCTAACGCTTCTACCCCCAAAGCAAACTCTTTAACAAATAAATGCGTCAATAATTCTTGTAAAGCAATGGTATTGGTCAAAGTCAATTTAAAATAATCGCTGTCGCCCCAATTGGAAAATTGTTCATCTAATGGATAATTTTTGGCTTCAATCGTATATCCCAAAGGTTCAAAAAATCGCTGAATCATAGGCAAACCACCTTTGGTACGCACAACCGATAATTCGACTTGTAAAGGAATAGCTTGTTGGACTAATGTGGGTCGGTCTTTGCAAGTACCATTTAAAGCACTTCCATATACTTTAGCAATTGCCGTCGTTAAAAAAGAAGAAGCCACATAGGGTCGGTCATTGACATCATGATGCTTAACAAAAGCATCTTTTTCATCACAATATTGCTCTATATCATTATTACATCTTTGAGCGATATTAAACTTTAGTTCACCATATTCATTGGCTATATTTTTATGAGCCATTAGATAATCTCTAAAAGCCAAGTGCCGAATGAGATTAAAATCACCAGATTTAAAAGCATGAATTTGATGAGTTCTATTATCCCCTCCTTTTCTAAAATATCTTCGACCAGGGATGCCAAATGCTCCTTTTGCTTCGTAAGCTAAGTTTTCTAGTTTGACTGTTTGCTCATCTAAGCCTTCCAAATCATCTACCTCAAGCATTATATCTATTATTGGCTTCGCTTTTAAATTCGGAACAGCCGTACTTCCTATGTGGTAAATATTTTGAATAACATTTACTAATTGGTCTTGTATTTTATTAGCTTCTTCTTCAAATTGCTTGGTCCAGTTAGGGTTATAATCAACTACTTTTACAATCATATGGTTATTATTTTTTAAACAAATACGCCTTCTTCATCGAAATCTGCAAAAATTATTTTGTCCATTTGTTTTTTAGTTTTTTCTTATTTGCCCTTCATTCAAACAGGTTTAAACTCAGAAGAATGTGCCTTACCTATCCGTCGCCTTTATCTTGATCGTATTCCTCTATTTCTCTAATTATTTGTTCGTTCGTCACATACTGAATTCCATTGATTCCATTTTGAAATGCACTCTCTAATTTTGATTTACTATCGTCAATTAATAGTAAATCCACAACATCATATTCATTATTTTCCTCTAAAAATCTCTTGAAAAACTTCGGATTTGATTTATACATTTCATACTCATAGGAATATACTTGTTTAATTGACCAACTCGAAAAATTATATCTATTGGAGATATAATCAATATTTTCTCTATAATTATCACTAACAATAATTATGTCTCTATCGGTCTTAACAAAATCTATCAATTCCTGATTAAAATCTAGCGTGTCAAATACCCTTTCTAGGAATTCTTCTGCTTTTAAATTTTGGTTTGATAAGTCATTATATTCAAGTAGGAAATTTAAAAAATCTAATCCTCCTGTTTTTGTTCCGTGTTTCTCATTTAGTTTCCCAATTATTTCCCAATTTATTTCTTTGTTGGATGCTCCAAACATTTGAAATACAACCCCTCCTAAATCTAATAGCGCAATTTTTTTCTTTTTCATATTTTCGAATGCTAGTTTTCAATTTTTGATAAGTCATTAAATTCAACTAAGAATTCGTTCTATTTAGTTCCATTTTTAGTTAGTTGTGTTCTTTTTTCTTCCTAGTAATGGGACAAAATAAGGGTCTTTGACAATATTTGCATTCTGTTCGGTTGGTTGACTTCAGTCAACCTGTAATTCTAAGTCTTCAGGTTGACTGAAGTCAACCAACCGTTCTACTTTTGCAAAAATTGTCAAAGAATTTAGGTGGAGGCAGGTTCTCTGATTTTGCCAAGTTAGATAACTTGTCTAAAATCCGTTGCTAACTATTTTTTAGCAACGGATTTAGATTAGCAACGGATTTTTCTTTCTTTTTTATTCTGGCACTCTATACGTTTTCATTGAATAAACGAGGTATAAATCCTTGATATAATTAATGTATAGCTTTGGAAATAAATAATTACATATTGGGAATAGTTAAGAGCTTCCAGAACTTGGAGTTCTACCGATTACCCACAGAATAAAAAGAGAAAGAAAATGTGATTATCCAATGAAATGTTA
>CAYMSC010000199.1:0-10538 GCA_964392805.1 uncultured Saprospiraceae bacterium | reverse complement strand
TTTTTCACAGCTCAGAGAGCTATGTTACTTCACAATCGTCAACTTTTCTCCTACCGCTTGGTTTACCACCACAAAATAGAGTCCTTCTGCCAAAGCAGCCGTATTAATTTGCTGTTGAGGGATATTGGCTTTTTGTTGAAAAACTAAACGACCATAGACATCAAAGATTTCAATGGTCAATTCTTGAATGGTTTTGTCTGTTAAAGTTAAGGTAAAGTTATTGGTAGCAGGATTGGGATAAATAGTTAGGGCATTAGACCCAAATACTACCTCTTCTAAGCTAGTCGTACTGTCATCATTATTTGCAGCGAAAGTAGGCGTTCTAAAGGCAAAATCGCCCATTCCATTGGGTATTCTAGCAAAAGAAATATCCGTTTGTTGCGGTCCAAAAGTTATTTCATCAATAATTATGGTATCTGAATTTAATAAAAATAATTCTTCGCCATCAGCAGATATTCTAAAATTAGCATGAAATCCTTGCTGCATACCATCTTCGTCCGCCCAAATAATTAAGTAGCCATTTGCCGGAATTATCGTCCCATCAGGAATATCATATTTATCCAAATTTTCAGGATTATCTGAAAGGAAAAAGCCTGTTAAATCTATGTCCGCATTAGTCGTATTAAATAATTCTATCCAATCGTCAAATTCTCCATCTTGGTCTGCTACGGTAAAATCATTGGATGCCATAAATTCATTGATAACCACATCCCCTTCTACTGCTGCCCTTTCTTGGTTTTCGGTGAACGCATCTATTACAATATTATCAATTTTCCTTTCAGAAATCACTTGAATTTTACTTTCCTTATAAAAATTGGTAGTTGCTTCTTCGACTGATTGAAGTTGAGTGCCTTCCGCAAAAAGATGCATTTCGTCTGAAAAATTTTGGCTATAGCCAAGAAAAGCAAAGAAAAGGAAATAAATAGGTAAGCTTTTTTTCATTCTTAAATGTTTAAGGTTAGTGAATTTTTAGTTATCAGTTTATGGTAATAAGTCAAACTATGGTTGATTGAAAGTCGTAAGTACTCAGTGAAGGCAACTGGAAATAATTTTTGTATACTCTAGAGCTTCCAGAACTTGAAGTTCTGGAAGCTCTTAGCTATTTCCCAACAAGTAGCCAAATTTCTGTTTAATATTTAGCGTAAATATCCGTGTCCCTTTAATAATCCGTGGGACTATTTTCTACCACGGATTATTAAAGGGACACAGATATTTAATTAAAGAAAAATCAATCCCACCATCTACTCAGGTTCAAAACCTAAAATTACACTTATTTTTGCAAAATTCTGCCAAGTTTTTGGGCCTGCCTTGTCAAAACCTAAGCCGTAATCAACCCCAAGTGTTCCAAATGCGGGTAAATGCGCCCGCAATCCAAAACCAGCCGAGCGGTTAACATTCAGGGGATTATAATCTTTAAAAGATTGATAGGCATTACCTGCTTCCAGAAAAGCCAAACCATAAATGGTCGCATTAGGATTAGTAGAAAATGGGTAGCGCAATTCCATTGTAAATTTATTAAAAATGGGGGTAGCGACTGTATTCCCATCTACTAAATTATTGGATAAATCTTCTACTTCATAGCCTCTAAGCGAAATAATATCGGTTCCTGTAAATCCACCTCTAATATTACTTAGACCATCTCCGCCCAACTGAAAACGACCAAAAGGCGAAGTCCCAATTTGTTGATTATAACTACCCAAAAAGCCAAATTTTGCGGAAGCTTTAAAGATTAATTTTTTAGTAATTGGCTTATACCATTCTGCATTCAACCGATATTTATGATATTCTAACCATCGATACCTTTCGGATGCGTCTAAATCTGTATAGTCTTTTTTATTAAACAAAGAATAGGGTAAGGTGAACTGCATAGACAAAGAAATCCTAGAGCCACTTGTCGGAAAAACAGGGTGATTAATGGTCGTCCGAGCAAAACTTTGGGTGATGCTTAAATTATTATAAGTCCCATCGGAAATGACCGTTCCGTCATCGGCAGTAAATAAGCCTGTACCCCAATTTTCTAAATGATACCGTTGAAAATTGATAGCAGTAGTCGCTACTGTATAATCATCTGGAATCGTAATTCTACTCCCCAAACTAATGTTTGCACCAAAAATATTAAAAACACCATTTGCCAACTCGTTTTCACTATTATCATCAAAAAATCGACTATAAGAAAATCCTGTTGTTAAGGCATTTGGCTTTTTACCACCCAACCAAGGTTCTGTAAAAGATAAGTTTACAGATTGATAGGCTTTGCCATTACTCTGAAGTCGAAAAGAGGTCCGTTGTCCATCTCCAACAGGCAAAGGATTCCAAGTACGAGGTTTAAACACGTTTTTTAGAGAGAAATTATTAAGGGTGACTCCTACGGACCCCGTCAATCCAATAGCTCCTCCACCCCAACCTCCTGAGAGTTCAAATTGGTCACTATTCTTTTCTTCTAGCACGTACTCCACATTTACCGTACCTGTTTGTGGGTCGACCGGTGTATTAATGCCCATTGTTTCTGGGTTAAAATACCCCAAATTGACTAAGGCTCTTTGAGAACGGATAATAGCAGCACGGCTAAATTTTTGACCGGGCAACGTTCTTAACTCTCGACGAATTACATGCTCATTCGTTTTGGTATTTCCCTTAATAATCACCTTATCGATGGTCGCTTGGCTTCCCTCTAAAATATTGATAACCAAATCAATTGTATCTCCACGAATAGATTTACGGACTGCATTCGCCTGAAAAAACAAGTATCCATTGTCCATATAAAGTCCGCTAATATCTCTTCCATCTTCACTAAATTGTAGGCGACTTTGTAGATGATTTTCATTAAAAACAGCTCCTTTTTCTATGTCTAAAACCTTTGTTAAATAGGCGGTTGGATAGATACTATTACCCTTCCAAGTAACCGCACCAAAATAATACTTTGTTCCTTCTTCAATGTGCATAGCAATACTCCAGTCTCCGTCTGCTTGTCGCCAAGTAGAGTCCGCTACAATTTTTGCATCTAAAAAACCTAAGGAGTTATAGGTTTCCAATATCGCTCTTTTCCCTGCTTTCAACTCCCTTTGAATTAATTTAGAATTTCCAAGCAATTTTCCCTTCGTTTTGATGCCTAGCAATTTTTTCAATTTGTTATCTGTAATCGTTTTATTCCCCACAAAATCAATCTTCCCCACTTTTACTTTTTCTTTTTTATCAATGGTAAAAATTAGTTGAATCTCATTTTGAGCAGAAGGAGATGAGGTCGACTCACCTCCTCCTTTTATCGCTCGGTGACTAATCGTCACATCTGCAAAGCCATCTTCCAAATAGTATTGATGTATAGCATTTATCGCATTAGCTTTTTGAAAATCGGTCAATTTTCGACCAACTCGTAGGTGTTGTAATACTAGTTTTTCTATTTCTTCAAGTTTGGATTTTTTCACTCCTTCTATTTTTATACCGCTCAAACGACTTACTTCTTCCACGGTTACCATTAAGTATACGATTTCTCCAATCGTCTTTTCTTGATGAATCTGAACATCTGAAAATAGCCCTATATCCCATAATGCCATTAGTCCATTAGAGATTTTTATGCTTGGAATTTCTATCTTGTCTCCGATATGTAAATTAGCAATATTCAATAATACTTTTTCATCTGTCCAATGGTTTCCTATCACTTTTATCCCGCCAATTTCATAGGTTTTCGGAGCAGCATAATCTACTTTATTTTGTAAATTGATAGTATCTGTGGTTTGTGCTAAGCTTTTAATTGTGCCAAATAGGCATAGGAATAACAGGGTTAGGTAGTACCTAATCTTTAGTTTCATAATAGTTTTTTTAACAGTCGAATGATTTGAAAAGAATGATTTTTAAAGATGGTGAACAAACGAAGGGAATCGTTGTCTTCGTCTTATTGCTTTAACAGAGTCTTAACGGAAATGCTTTATTTTTCCTCATCTCTTAATTAATTCCGTGTATCATTCATCCGTGTACAAAAAAAAGTTGGTACATGGATAAATGGTACATGGATATTAGACATTATGAGTTAATATCATTTTTTGGTAGTAGGGAGCAGGTAAAATAATCTACCCGATTAAATTGTTAAAATAATAATGTGAACTAGATAGGATTCTACACTAAAATCTCTTCGATATTTACACAGATTAAGACGGTTTCCTTACTAAACGTGCGCTAGGTCGAGTACTTTTATAGCAGCTGACCTAGAGCAAATCTAATACAGTAACCGTTTTATCTGTGTATTTTCTAAAAGAAAATCAGTGTCCAATCCTATCTAGTTGGGTAGATTATTTTTTACCACTTCCCGTATATCAAAATCAAGTAAAAAGAGACTAGATCATCGAGGTGGTTGTCTTATGTTATGATATATCGCTCTGTTGTAGCTAGAAAATGTCAATTATTTTTAATCCTTAGCTAAACTTATCAAAAAAGATTTATTAAATCTGCTAGATTTAGCAAATGTAGGAATTCTCGGTCAGCCTGCTAAGCTTGGGATGGCCGTTTTAAAATATGGCGGTGTATCAGATATAAGGCTACTTGTTGGTGCGAGGCAAGAGCCTCGCGCTAACCAAGCCTTATATTTGATACACCGCCTAAAATATTACAAATGATAGCGCATACCTACCATCATCGCCATATTTTGGGATTGAATACTAGCAAATCCAAAATCAATGGTAGGTCTCAAACTTTTTGAGAAAGAAGGTTCGGCGTAAACCGATAAATTAGGTTGAATAAAGTATTCTACCCCAATACCTGCAATAATTTGAGGAGTATATTTATTATTTTCAATGCTTGTATCTCGTCTAAACTCACTGGCTAGTACCTCAAATTCATTATCTTCTACAGTGATATTAGGAGACTCCGAAGTATTCGATACATTAAAGCGGTTTAATAAGCCTGTTTTTACCCCAATACTCCATTTTCCAATATGCCAATTTTTCCGAACCAATAATGGAATTTCCACGAAACGACTTTGGGTACTTTGTGCCAACCGAATAGATAAAGGGATTCCTTTTTCCGAAGGATTGTTTGCATTAAATAATCGCAACCCTATTTCACTACTTCCATAAGCATCATTCAAGGTCAAATCTACATTACTTACTCCTTGGGAATTTTGGTTAGCAGCTAAAACCTCTGTAGGAATCGTTTGCCGTCCAACCGTTTCGTTTTCTAATTTCGTATAATGCACGCCTGTTTCAATCGCCCATCCTTTTTTATTTGCCCATCCTATATTTACGCCGACACTAGTCCCTTTTGCATTTTTTTCATTACGCATTAATCCTGTTGGTGTATCCGAAGCGGTATATACTTTTGAGTTTTCTGAAATAGTACTATAATTTGCCGCCAAATAGATAGATGAAGATTTTTTTAAGGCAGGCGTAATTGAATGAATGTTAATTTGTTGTTCTGGTGATTCAAAATTTATCAAGTTATTAGCAAAGTGAAAATCTAATGGTTCTGATGCCCATTTTTCCTGTAATCCGCTTGCTTCATCTACAACTAGTGCGTTTTCGGTTATTTTAAAAGCGTTGATCGCTTGTTTTTCTAATCCATCAATTCGTTTTGTTGGTAAATTGTTAATTGGTGTGGTAGCCACCATATTATTTGTAGCACTTCTTTTGTCGTAACGAAGCAATTCATCCATACTTGGTGTAGCCTCTAATTTTAAGTTCGTATCGGTAGGCGCTATAGTTGCTTCAACAGCAGCGATTTCCTTTATATCCGTTTTATCAATATTTTTTTCTAAAAATTGATACCCAAATACAAATAAAAAATAACTGGCAGCAATAGCAGACCAAGGCCATTTAAAAAAGGCAATGCTCAATTTTCTTTCTTCTGTTAGTCCTTCTTGAATTTCATCCCATACCATTTCAGAAGGTACATTCCAATCACCTGCTTTTTTGACTACCTCCGAATCGCTAAAAGATTGGTGGAAAAAATCTTCAAAGTTGTCTTTTGAACCATTCATAAATTATTGATTAAACCTTATAGTATTATTGAAAAAATAAATTTAGTAACGACGAAATAATAAGTTGGTCATCTGGACGAGCTTATTTTGGTTCTAGTTTTTCTTTAAAAGAGGGAGTATTGTTGATACTATGACCGATTTTAAAGTGAAAATAGGAGCAAAAGAAGCCGTCCTAGATGTTCAAGTTATTGTTTTGCCGTTACTTACCAGAAGAATTTTGAATTGAATCTTTTTTCCATAAGTTTTGCAACTCATTGAAAAAAGTATCCATTTCAAAATTGATAAATTTATTTTTTCAAAGTTTCTTAAATTCAATTAATTTTTTTTTCAAAGTAGCCTTCGCTTTGAATAATTGTGTCTTGGAAGTGCTTTCGCTAATACCTAACAGCTCTCCGATTTCTTTGTGGCTATAACCTTCTATCACATATAAATTAAACACTACTTTATAGCCATTTGGCAATTGCTGTATCAAGCGTGTCAGTTCTTCTAAGCCTAGATTTTGGAAAGCTATTTCTGATGTCTGAAAAGCCTCTTGATAATCATGTGTATCGGCATGCTTCCAATCCTTCTTCCATTTTCGGATATATTGTAGCGCAGTATTAACCATTACTTTTCTCATCCAAGCCCCAATCGCTCCTTTTCCTGCATATTGGTCTAAATCTTTAAAAATTTTGATGAATCCTTCTTGCAAAATATCCTCTGCCTCAGACTTATCACGGCTATACCTTAGACATACCGTGAACAAAGGTATTTTGTACTGTTCGTACAAATACCGTTGAGCTACGGAATTGCCCTCTTTGGCAGCTATGATTGCTTTGTCTAAGTCCATTAATTCTTATATGAAGTCGATTTTTAGTTTGGTGCAACTAATTATAGAATAGTTGTCTGTAAACTAAAAAATTCTTTAAAAAATTAAATAAAATAAAGAGTTTGTTGAAATCAGACGCCATTTGTCCAATAACTAATGAAGGTACAGAAAGGAAGTAAAAATAAAAGTTAAGGGCTTGTTAAATAAGATTTTTTTAACGGTTGAGCTAAGTTCTCAATAGGCAATCCGGTAGAACGGACTTTAGTCTGTCGGGTTCACAAGCCTTTAGGCTTGGTTCGTCAGGTAAAGTGATAAAGTCTAAAGAGACTTTTGAACGGGACAGATTAAAGTCCGTTCTACCTGCTATCTTTATTGAGTACTTATCGGTTGAGCATTATCATTGAACTGACTTTTTATGCTTTTCATGAATAAAAAACATGCCTAAATTAAGGCTTAATAAACCTAAAATAATAGTTCCCCATTGGCTTAAAGTAGGAATAGGGTGAGTAGTTGTATCGAAATGGGCGAGGGCAATAAACTCAGGATCCCGAAGATCTTTCACGACAACTTCCAAATCTGATTCTCCATGTTTAAAACTATTGATGGCATCTGTACTAAAATCTGTCCAATACAATGTATTGGTCATAAAATCAATCACAAGTCCTGCGGGGTCTATTAAACCACTTATCATAGTAAGTCGATTTGAACCATCTAAATTAGCAGTATTCAGTTCTCCTGAATCATAATCGGTCCAATAAAGTTTATTATTATTGACATCTAAGGTAATTCCTTCGGGACTGCCCAAATTATCGAAAAGTATTTCGCGGTTCGTCCCATCCAAATTTATCCGACCAATGATATCCGCCTTAAAATCTGTCCAGTACAATTTCTTAGCAATAATATCTAAGGCAATACCTATAGGTCCTTCTAGCCCATCAACTACTACTTCCTTATTGGTGCCATCTAAATTAGCTCGGTGGATTTTACCTTGGGCAAAATCGGTCCAATATATTTTTTGTTGTACTTCGTCCAATGCAATACCTCCAACATTCCCCAAATTATAAAGTATCAATTCTTTTGGTCCACCAGCTAAATCAGCTCTAAAAATTTTTCTATTACCCAATTCGGACCAGTAAATATAGCCCGAAGGAACATCCAATGCAATGCCCATAGGAATACTCAATCCAGCGATAAATACTTTTTTATCTGAACCATCTAAATTAGCTGACTGAATTTCGCCACTAGTGCGGTCCGTCCAATATAGTTTAGGAGATAAATTTGATTGAAAAGATACCGTCCCAAGGAATAATAATAAAATGGAATAAAAATTCATAAAGTAGGTTAACGAGATTAAACGCTCGAAAAATAATAATAGCCAAAAGGCTTTAGGAATGAATTAAAATTAAAATGTAAATTAAAATTAAAATTAAAAAACCGTACTGAAAATCAGGAAGTTATAATTTTAAAAGGAGCATTTATTTTTTCAGCATTCCTTAGTGTTTAATAAAATAGGGACAGGTTGTTTACATTAAAAAAGTAAACAATAAAGGTGAGATAAAATTCCGTTAGAGTATCCAATAATAATAAAGGAATGAATTAAAATTAAAATGCAAATTAAAAAACGTTCTGAAAATCAGCAGTTTACAACTTTAAATTTGTAAATTTATTTTTTCAGCATTCCGAATATTGGATAAAATTTAGCGTGCAAATATATAATAATTTTTATTACTATAACAAGTCACTTACTCATTCAAAAAGGGTTTTCTTATAAAAATGAAAACACCATTTGTTAATATTGATTTGATTGGACATCGAGTCCCATCAAATCAAAAAGGGGATTTTAAGGGGGAGCAAAAATGAATTTTCTTTGAAAATTCATTTTTACTCCCCCTTAAAAAACCCTTTTTACAAATTTTTCCGTTCGATACGGAAAAATTTGTTGGGAACATCTAGCTTAGAAGTTTTATAAGAAAATCCTACTCCTTCAAAGACTCAATCAAATCAGCAGGATAAATAGATGGGTCAAATCCCCATAAAAAAGGAAGGGCAAAGTAGACAAATAAAGTTAAGAGAATAATGGATATAATATTCATCCATATGCCCGTTTTAACCATATCTGGAATACGCAAATAACCAGAACCAAAGACTACTGCGTTCGGAGGTGTTGCAACTGGTAACATAAAAGCACAAGAAGCAGCTACCGTAGCTGAAACCATTAAAATAAACGGATGCACATCAATGGTTTTTGCCATTGGATATAGAATGGGTAATAACATAGCCGTAGTCGCCAAATTGGAAGTAATTTCTGTTAAAAAATTGACGGCAGCAATTAATAAAAAGACCAGTAGTAAAATAGCAATACCTTCTAAAAGGGTCATTTGTGAGCCAATCCAAAGCGCTAATCCACTTGCTCCAAATCCTGCAGCCAAAGCCATCCCTCCACCAAATAATAAGAGAATACCCCAAGGCAATTTAACGGCTTCTTCCCATTTTAAGAGCCGCCTTTTTCGGTCTTTAGTGGGTAATAAAAAAATGATAATGGCACTAATCATAGCAATAATCGTGTCATCAATAGCAGGAATGATTGGTTTTAAAAGAAAAGAACGGCTAATCCAAGCTAAAGCTGTCATGGCGAAAACAGCAGCTATTAATTTTTCTTCATAGCTAATTTTACCTAGAGCTTGCAATTGTTTTTTGATTTCAGCTCGTCCACCAGGAAATTCTTTTTGCTTAAAAGTAAACGCAAAATTGGTTAAATATTTCCAACAGATAAATAATAAAACCATCGAAATAGGAAAACCAAATTTAAACCATTGGGAGAAAGTTATCTCATAACCAAAAGTTTCTTCTACCACACCTGCTAACACTAAGTTTGGAGGTGTTCCGATTAATGTTCCCATTCCACCAATTGAAGCACTATATGCAATGGCTAACATCAAAGCTTTACCAAAAATCAAATTCTCATCTTCGACGGTATCTGGATTATCTCTCAATTGGGAAACTATCGCCATCCCAATCGGCAGCATCATCACGGAGGTAGCGGTATTAGAAATCCACATGGACATAAAAGCCGTTGCCACCATAAAGCCAAGAACGATATTGACCACATTCGTCCCAATAAAATTGATAATGTTTAGCGCAATCCTTTTATGTAAATTCCATTTTTCAATAGTGATAGCAATAATGAAACCGCCGACATACAAAAATACAAACTTATGACCAAAGGAAGCAGTTGTTTCGGCTAAGGCTAAGCCTCCCGTTAATGGGAATAGTATAATGGGTAACAAAGCTGTTACTGCAATAGGAATCGCCTCTGTTATCCACCATATTGCTATCCAAAGTGTACAAGCGAGTACCGCCTTCGCTTCAGGATTTAAGTCTGCGGGATGAAAAAAAAGGAGGGTTAAAATAAAGGCAAGTGGGCCAAGAAATAGTCCTATAGTTTTTGAATTGATTGTCATAGTCGTTTTGTAAAAATAGAATTGTGTAATTTATCTTTATATTATTGAAAACCATCTGCCATTGGGCGGATAATAATTTCTACCTTAGGATTGGACGTTTTTAATCCTTTAGCCAATGCCTTAGTAGTAAGATAAAGATAAAAATAAATATTCAATTTTTTAGAGTCGAAGGATTAGCTAAAACACTTAAAATGAAGCGTTTATTTAACTAATTCTTCGACGAAATTAAACATTTATTTTTATCGCTTTTCTTGCATACTTCTTGCGCACTTAAGGAGCCTTTAAATTTATCAGGAGCTATTAC
>CAYMSC010000198.1:0-10542 GCA_964392805.1 uncultured Saprospiraceae bacterium | reverse complement strand
TGGCTGCTTATTATGCCAATTCTCAGGTCTTTCTTTTTCCTTCTCATGAAGGCGCAGGGATGGTCGTACCAGAAGCTTTATCCTATGGTCTACCTGTTGTTTGTTTCGACAATAATGGACCGGGAGAATTTATTAATAAGAACTGTGGAATTGCCGTACCTTATGGAACTTATGAGGATTCTATCCATCGATTTGCAAAGGCACTTCATACGCTTTATGTAGATAAGGAAAAGCGAAGAACTTTATCCCAAAATGCTTTCCAACAGTTTGAAGAAAAATTTACTTGGGAAGGTAAAGGGGCGCAAATTCAAGCCATTTATTCGCCTTTAAACAATAAGAAAAAAACTAATTCAGTAAGTAATTTATCCTCTTTAGTACCTTTAGAAACAACTAATCCGATGAATTAAGTCTCCAGACCATAGCCGTCAGGTTTAGCTCTGGAAATAATTTTTGCATACTCTAGAGTTTCCAGAACTTGGAGTTCTGGAAGCTCTTAGCTATTCCAATATGCATTATTTATTTCCAGAGCTAGTTAAGAAAATAGTTGCTGACAATCAACAACTTACGTTTCTGCCGATATTTGAAGATTTCATCTTCAAATCAATATTTTTCATGTTTTCAACATGATTTACTTCTAAATTTTAGAAGTTTCAATTGTTAGCCTGACGGCTATGGTCTCCAGACTTGATTCCACTATCTGGTCGTCTCCTGACGACCGCCGTCCTTACTATTCACGGTCGTCAGGAGACTAAAAATATCGGTAATAAATAATGCTCAGACAAGAATGTCTAAGCTACGAATATAAGCTAGAAATCATGAAAAAAATAGTATGTGTTCACCTCTATAACGATTACAGCGGCAGTCCTTTAGTCTTATCAACCGCTATTAAAGGTTTAATTAAAAAAGGAAATCAAGTAACTTTATTGACCTCTGACAGCGAAGGTTTTTTATCTAATTTAGATACTGAAAACATTAACATTCCTTACCAATTTCAGGCGAATAAAATCATGCGCCTATTGGCTTTATTATACAATCAATATTTAGTTTTCTGCCAAATTTTGAATTTCAGAAAAGAAGAGGTAGTGATTTATGTGAATACCTTATTGCCATTTGGTGCAGCTTTAGCAGGGAAGTTAACTGGGAAAAAAGTGGTTTATCATATTCATGAAACGTCTATTCGTCCACTGCTTTTAAAGTGGATTTTAAAATTCATTGTCTCTATTACCGCCAAACAAGTCATTTATGTCTCCAAATATTTAATGGAAAAAGAACGAATCCGATGGACAGCAGGTAAAGTAATTTATAATGCGCTATCTAAAGACTTCGTGGAAAAGGCAGAACAGTTTATTGAAAAAAAGATAGAAAAAAAGCATCCTTTTACAGTGTTAATGCTTTGTTCTTTGAAAAAATATAAAGGAGTGGACCAATTTGTAGAGATTGCCAAAAGGCTTCCTAATTATCGGTTTGAATTGGTTTTAAATGCTACTTCTGCCGAAATAAACGATTATTTTGAATCTTCTGAATTACCAGAAAATTTAGTTATTTTTCCAAAACAAAGTAATGTGCATTGGTTCTATGAAAGAGCGCATTTAGTACTTAATCTTTCTGACCCCAATCACTGGGTAGAAACTTTTGGTATGACTTTATTAGAAGCGATGACTTATGGAATTCCTGTCATCGCACCACCTGTTGGCGGTCCAACTGAAATTGTAAAACATGGATTTAATGGTTTTACGCTTAATTTTAATCACTTAACTCGCATCATAGATACGATAAAGAATTTAGCACAAAATAAGACCATTCATCAACAATTATCTTTGAATGCAATCAATGGGACGAATGCTTTTAAAGAACTCCAATTTATTAATGCTTTTTATCAAGCTATCACTACTCAATTTTAACTACCACTCTATCCT
The DNA here is from genome assembly GCA_964392805.1 of uncultured Saprospiraceae bacterium. Lineage (GTDB taxonomy): Bacteria > Bacteroidota > Bacteroidia > Chitinophagales > Saprospiraceae > JAFMDF01. Next base: position 8,626 of record CAYMSC010000198.1, on the reverse strand, counting down.
AAACAAAAGTAATCATCTCGGCTGGTAAATGTGGAATTTCATTTAGCGCAAATAAATTGAACTGCCCTTTAGAAAAGAAAAAACTAGAATAAGAGGTATTGCGGATAGAAAAATTTAAAGAAGCCACAATTTTTTCATCTGAAATTTTTAAAGACTCTGCCGCAATCGAACTTATAGTTCCACCAGAAGTAAAAGCGGCATTGGTTTCTCCTGACCCTGTATTTTCTAACATCGTATTTAAGGCTGTTCTTACATTTTCCCTAAAATCTTTCCAAGCCACTACTCCATCTACTTCAATCTTATCTTCAACCCACTGATTCATAAAATATTGGAAAATCAGTAATCTATTCGCTCTTGCTCGTTTAGGGTTATCTTTAGTTTTTGAAATCATTGATTTTATATAGGCATCTGTTTCTTGTAACTTCGGTAGGATAATATCTAAAGCGATATGCCCAACATGTTCTCTCAATCCATCCACTATCATCGGCTCAGGCATGGGCAAATTATTCTTACTAAAAATATTTTTCACTATCTCAAAAGTATGCTTTTGTCGTTCCAAGGGTCCCACAAATACTTTATCAAATTGAAATTTTTTATCGACTAAATGATTGGCTAAAAGCACCGTTTGTTCAATGCCTTTTTCGGAAAGTGCGTCGTAATTTTTTGCCCCAAAGGAAGCTTGGGCATGGCGGAAGAAATATAATTTGCTCATTGTTATTTTTTAGCTAAAAACAACTAAGTTGTCCTAAAATTTAAATCAAAAGAAGTACTTTTTTCTTATTTTTTGAAGAATTTATCATTTTTTCTTTAGTCTTAGTAGTTAGTAAGTGAGCGGTCAGATTTAAGACCGATAAATCTGTCAGAAGTCAGACGTATCAAAACGTTGACAAACAGCAAATTATGTCAAATTTGATTAAAATTATTTGCTTAAATTATTTCTGTCTTTCAACTTAATAACGAAAAAATATTGAAGGGAAAAAATAAAATAGCCTATCTATCATCAGGAACTACCTCAAAAAAAGTTTCCTGACTGTTAAAAGCCGAGAACACCCCAAGGGCATTCTGCACATTAGAAGGCGGTTCATTTAAATCTCTAGAATCTTGGTTTCGATTTTCATAAAGCCCAGCATATTCCTGGTTAATATGATAAACCTTTACAGAATAAGTGTCAAAAGAAACTAATGCACCGCTAAAAAACACAAGGGCCTCATCATCCGTAGGTTCAGATACAAATCGAAATCCAGATAATGCATCAATTACTTGGGCAGGAAAGATAGGGTCAATGGTATCATTTACACTTTCTACAACCATAAAATAAAGGTCTTCATTTGGGTTATCCCAATTTGCTACAATAACGGAATTTCTCAAAAAAGCACCAATTACTGCGACAATAGAATCCCTACCTGCACTAAAGGGTAACTGAGGAACTTTTATAGAATCCTGTGATATACGGAGGCCTGTCGTCGGCGTAGGTACCCTCGTTTCGGCAATAGCGGTAATCCCATTATGCTCAATTTCTAATTGGAAAATATCGTTTGTTTCTATCGTAACATCATCATTTGGATAATGATACAAGCCATCGCCACCAGAAGATACCAATGAAAATCGTTGGCCTTCTTTGATTAAGGTCACAGTCGCATCATCAATTGGGCTAGAGGTGTCTACCTCATCTACTAAAGGAAAAGTACTTTTGATGCGAATATCATCAATAGGCTCGCCTGCAAAAATAAAAGCTTCCACTACAAATTGATTTGCCGCAATATTATTTAAGTTTTCTTCTACACATGAGAAGAATAGTAAGCTTAAAAAGGAAAGGGAAATTATATACTTATTCATTGTTCTTTTTTTAAAAGTTAGGAATTAGAGATTAGGAGTGAGGAGTCAGGTGTCAGAAAGTCCTACCTGACTCCTGATTCCTGACACCTGACTCCTTCCATTAAAATTTAATCTCTGCCGATAAATTTGGCGTAAAACCTAAATATCTTACCTCTGAAATAACGGGTGGTTGTTCCGTAAAATCATATTCTCGATACCAGACATTTCTTCTATTATAAAAATTAAAAACCGACAGGCCAAAATCCATCTCAAACTTACCGACTTTATGTAGGTAGTGTGCGGATAAATCTAAGCGATGATAAGGTGGTAGACGTGACCCATTTTTAGCACCTACACTAATAAAACCAGCCGTTTCTCCATCCAATAATTCTATGGAATATTGCCCAGCAGGTTCTGTAAATGGTTTGCCAGAGGCAAAAACAAAAGTTGCTGCCAATCGCCAATTCTGAAATTCATAAGAGTGAACGGTCTTAAATTCGTGCCGTTGGTCGTGTAAGGCAGAGAACTCAAAACCATTATTAAGGTCCGCAAAATTATTCCGTACTCTTGCTAAGGTATAAGTTATCCAGCCAGTATAAGCCCCTCTTTTCTTTTGTAATAAGAATTCGATTCCTTCCGCATAACCCGTTCCAAGAAAAAATAGTTGGTCTAAGTCAATATCGTTTCTTTGAAAACGCAGCGAAAACTCGGCTAAATTGTCTAAGTTTTTGCGATAAGCTTCTACATCAAAAATATAACCATCTGTTTCGTAAGCTGCGCCAATTACAAAATGCTGCGCACTGCTAACTTTCACTAAATCATCATCCGCCAATAACCAAAAATCACGAGACCCTTCCGTTACATTTTCGTTCACAATTCGGTTGACAAATTGGAAATGCTTGCCATAGCCACCTTTTAGTTTAATATTATCGGTTAGATTATATTGAAAAGAAAATCTTGGCGACCAATAAATCTCGTCGCTTACGTCATAATAAGTGGCTCGAAGTCCTGCATTTATAGATAAATTTGGAGCAGGTTGCCAAGTATCTGATAAGTAGACCGCCGCATAATTTGCTTCCTGTTCAAGGTCTAAAATAGTCAAGGTATCATCTCGAATAAAGGTATAATCTACTTCTGCCATCGTCCCCAAAACGCCAAATTCCAACTTATGCTTGGCATTTATCTGAACCTCATTATCAAATCGAAAAGTAAGGTCTCTAACATCATTGTCTTCAAAAGTTAGAATATCCCGATCTAACACCAAGGAATCACTTTGGACAACCCTTGCTTTTATATTCAAATCTCGATTATATTCACTAAAATAATTGGAGGAAGCGACCATAATATTAGAATACCATTTAGGGCCCCATTGTCGAGACCATTTTGCACTTATTCCTCGATTCCCCCAGTCCGTCGTTTCATCTATATCTAGGTCAAGCTGCACTGCACCACCAAGTCTAGGAAACGATACGTTATTAAATTCTGTCAAATGGTCGGCCCCTGAATAAAAAGAAATAGCCACTACATCTTTATCTGTTGGGGTAAAACTCAATTTACTATTTACATCAAAGAAGAAAAAATCTGGTTCAATGGTATTCACTTCTATACCTTCTATATCTGGAGGGCTTTCTGCTTGGGTAAAAACGCCAAAAATTTTATTGTATAAATCACTTCTAATCAAATCGGTATAAGACCGCCTTCCACTAAACGTCAAAGACCCTTTTTTGAATAAGGGAATTTGCACACTTGCTCGACCATTCAACAAATTAATACCAGCACTTGCATGAAATTTATTAGGGTCGCCTGTTTTTCCTGTTAAATCTACCACACTCGATAATCTTCCTCCATATTTGGCAGGAAAAGCCCCTTTATAGAGCTGAACATCTTTAATGGCATCGGCATTAAACGCAGAGAAAAATCCAAAAAAGTGGTCGACATTATAGACCGTCATGCCATCCAATAAAACCAGATTTTGGTCAGGCGTACCACCACGAACGAATAGTCCAGAAGAACTTTCATTACTACCACTGACACCGGGCAATAATTGTAAAGACCGAAAAATATCGACTTCTCCCACGTTTGGTAATAAAGCCAATTGTGCGGGGGAAATTTGCACTTTACTAACGCCTTCGGAGGCATTCATCACTTTAAAAGATTTACCACTAACGACTATCTCCTCCAAAACCACTCCAGAAGATAACTTAATTTCTAAATCTTTCAGGTCTGTTGTACCAGCAGCTATGGGAACGTCAATTGCGGTGTACCCAACATATAATACCTGTAAAGTTAAAGCTTCTTCGGGAACATCAATCAAGGAAAAATAGCCATCTACGTTGGTAGAAGTTCCCTCACTAGTACCTTTAATGATAATGTCTGCAAAAGGAAGGCGTTCTTGATTTTCTTCACTTTTTACAACACCAGATATATTTCGTTGGGCGTTGAGGGAGTAAGAAAATAGCAAGCAAAAAAACAATATTAACCGTTGATTCATACAATATGCTTTTAGTTATATCAATTCAAGTTGCAAAGAATAATAAAAGGGGTAGCACAAACTTTAGTTTATTCTGGATACAGGTCTTTAAACCTGTTCTGTCTAATAAAATAATAATTTTGTGGTCGGCTAACCTAAAGGTCAGCGTACCAAACAAACTAAAGTTTGTGCTACTAGTTGTCTGCTATTTGAGTTATTTTATACGGTGTAGTGGAACAAAATAAGGGCATCTTAACATAATCAAAGATAATATATGTTTGAAACTTTTAAAAAGAATATCGGTAAAGAGTCTAAATTTATCGGAGTAAGACAAATTAGATGTCATAGAAACTGCTTTTCAACTATAAGAGCATGTTTAAAATTCCATCAATTGGCTACAAGCGGCAAATTTCATCTTGTAGGTTGTTAAAAATTTTGACCAACCAAAAGGATGATTTTTGCCTACTACAAGATAAAATTTGCTCACTTTCGCTCAATCATAAAAATTTAAACATGCTCTAAGGAACGCGATAAAAATAAATGGAGATTCTCGTCGGACGATTAGTTAAATAAACGATTCATTTTAAGTGTTTTAGCTAATCGTTCGACTTTAAAGAATCTGCATTTATTTTTATCTTACTACTAAGATGCCGCTGCGCTGCTATCCCCAATTACGCAAAAAATCTTGTTCATAGGTTTTTCCTATTGGAATAACAACATTTTTAATAATTATATGCTTTCCTCTTACAGAGGTAATCGCTTGCTGGTTTACCGTAAAGGACCGATGCACTCGCTTAAATTCTTCCTTAGGTAATTTTTCTACCATTTTTTTCATGCTCATGATGGTTGAAAAAGGAGTCCTATTTATACAATGAATTTTAATATAGTCTCCCATTGTTTCAAGGTATAGAATATCTGAAAATGCAATTTTCACTAAAGCATATTCAGACCTAACAGATAAGGTATTTTGTTGTGTAGAATGTTTGCTTTTTAAAAATTCTGCATACTCATTCGCTTTTTCACAGGCTGCTTGAAAACGATTAAATTTAATGGGTTTTAATAAATAATCTATCGCATTGACTTGAAAACCATTAACGGCATATTCACTAAAAGCAGTTGTAAAAACCGCCATTATTTCTTGTTTTATATTTTTATAAAAATTAATCCCATTGATATCTGGCATTTGAATATCTAAAAAGATTAAATCAACTGGATATTGTTTAAGATAGTGTTCCGCTTTTGAAGCTTGGGTGAAAGTGTGGGTTAAATTAATAAAAGGTATTCGATTGCAATGCGCTTTAATCACCTCCAAAGCTATTGGTTCATCATCTAAGGCTATACAGGTTAACATTTAAGTAGAAATTTTAAGTTGAACATTATAATGGGTATCCGAATCAATAATATTCAAATTATGTCGGCTAGCATAAATCAAATCTAGTCTGCTTTTAACGTTATTTATCCCGATTTGATTTGATGCTTCAATTATAGTTCTGGTAAGTAATTTTGTATTGTCTACTAGTAGATGAATATCTTTCCCTACTACTTCAATGATTATTTTTATAGTGGTCTCCACTTCATTGCTCACCCCATATTTAAAAGCATTTTCAACAAAAGGAATTAAGAGCATAGGAGAAATTTCCACCGTATCAACATTTCCTTTTATTTGAAAATCTATATGGGTTTTATCTGTCAATCTTAATTTCTGTAAAGAAATATAACGCTCTAAATAAGTTATTTCCTTGGCTAACGTAACCTTTGGCACATTCGCCTCCTTCAAAGAATAGCGCATCAAACCAGCTAATTTTTCAATACTATCCGCAGTGTGGTCTGATTTAATAATTGCCTGGCCATAAATGGTATTCAATACATTAAACAAAAAGTGAGGATTTATTTGTGCCCTAAGTAATTGCAAATCTGATTTTGTTTTTTGGCTATCTATTGCTTTCAGCCTGTCATTTAATGCCTTTATTAGAACAAAAATGAATACTAAAATATGGCGAGGTAAAATTTGCTTAGCCATAAATCTAAAAGATGGCGTTATATCGGGATTTGGACAGATGCCGAAAACCAAACTTTTTAAAATAATTATTTGAAACACGCCAATAAGGAAAGCGATATTTACCCCAATAAAACTAAAATATTTTTGATTAAAATAATAGCGAGGTATAGCAAAATAATAGTTGAAATAGTATAATAAAACAAGCAATAAACTAATTAGGAGGTAATTAGAACGATTGCAACTATCCGTACTAAACCGTTCAAATAATTCCGGTAATATTAATAAGGGTAATATTAAAAAGATTATCCAAATGATTATATGTAGTCCAATTTTAATCGTCCTTCCATTCATAAGTATTAAAATTAGCGAATCTTATCCATTTTTACCAAATTTATCGGAGAAGAATCTTATTTCATCGGAGTATGAAACAGGTCTATTTTCAAAACAAATCGCTCTAATTTTCATTAATTATCTGATGTTACGCACAAGCACCAAAGGTGCGGCATATATTACTATGATATATCGCACCTTTGGCGATTTAAAATCATTGGGTTTACACCCAATGCTAGGATATGTCGCACCTTTGGTGCTAAATAATTTTTCTTTGCGTAACATCAGTAATTATTATAGAATTTAGAAAAAATTGCGAAATTCGTTTATCTGAAACAAAACATCAAAAAATGAAAAATCAACAAGTTCTCAAAAGTTTGATAATTGCTCCTTTAATTGCTGGATTTGTAGCCTTTGCAGGGTCGCAAACTGGTCAAATCTATAATGGTATTCCTATTTTTGCACTTGTAGTCGGCTTTGCCTTTTTAATTAACTGGCTAATGTTCATTCCTGCCAATATTTTCCAAACAGAAAAATTCTTTGATTTAACGGGTAGTTTAACTTATATTTCCGCAACCTTAATAGCACTAAAATTGAGTGACCAATTGGACAATCGGTCCATGCTTTTAGCGGGGCTAGTGCTTGTTTGGGCAGTCCGATTAGGCAGTTTTTTATTTAATCGAATTTTGCAGGATGGAAAAGATGATCGTTTTGATAAAATCAAACCTAACTTTCTTCGCTTCTTAAATGTCTGGACATTACAAGCAATATGGGTCACCTTAACAGCCTCTGCGGCACTCATAGCTATCACTTCTTCTGAACGAAAAGCTTTAGGCATTTTTGCCATTGTTGGTACTATTATATGGGGCATTGGTTTTCTTTTTGAAGTGATTGCAGATTATCAAAAGCGAAAATTTAAAAGAAATCCTGCTAACAAAGGTCGATTTATCCAAACAGGTTTGTGGGCAAAATCTCGTCATCCTAATTATTTTGGGGAAATTATGCTTTGGACGGGTGTTTTCATTATCGCTATCCCTGTATTAAAAGGTTGGCAATGGGTGGCAATACTCTCCCCTATCTTTGTTTATTTATTGTTAGTCCGTATAAGTGGTGTGCCGGGATTGGAGGCAAAAGCCAATAAAAAATGGGGTGGACAAGCGGATTATGAAAATTATAAAGCGAATACGCCTGTGTTAATTCCAAAACTGTAACACAGTTCTTTGAGCTGTTCTCAACTACAATTAAGCTATCAATGTAACTCTTAACAAATGTGCCAAGCATTTATTCCTATGATGCAAAATAGAGGGTATGGAAGAGTTGTCAATGTATCTAGTATTTCGGGGTCTTTGGCAAATATAGCTGCAATTGATGCCATTGCTCCCGCTTACAGTATTTCCAAAGCAGGGCTAAATGTATTAACCATTCAATTAGCAAAATTAGTAGCAGGAACGGATGTATTAATAAATGCAGTCGGTCCCGGTTGGGTTAAAACAGAAATGGGAACAAGTCTAGCACCTCGGAATGTGGAGGAAGGAGCAACAGGTATTATTTGGGCAGCAACCCTTCCAAAAGGTGGACCGACAGGTGGATTCTTTAGAGATGAAAAACGATTAGATTGGTAATTGCAACTGTAATCTGTGATTCAGGTTTAAAATATTTAAATAGGGCGAACGAAAAGTCGTTTTTATAATATGTAAACGACTGATAAAAGTTGAAAACTTTTGAAATATTGGTTTGAAGATGCAATCTTCAAACATCGCTCCTAGTTTTTTCAATGAATTACACATTACAATTTTGACTTTTCGTTTGCCCTATATTTAAACAGAGATTTGTATATTAATATGCTCGCCAAACGATGAACTATAAATGTTGAGTAAAATCGGATTGGCGTCAAGCAAGAAATTTTCTATATTTAAGTCGAATAATAATTAATAACTTAGTAATGGCAAAACAATAAAAAAGCGAAAGTCGAATAAATAAAAAAGAGAACCAAGTAGAAAAAGCATAAATTT
>CAYMSC010000197.1:0-10564 GCA_964392805.1 uncultured Saprospiraceae bacterium | reverse complement strand
AGAATAATATCATCACCGTCAGTATAAAAATACTAGTGGCATTATCAACAGCCAAAGAAGTTAAGCTGAAAGTTTTTAGACTTTTTTTATCTATTTTTTCCATGATTGAATTGATAGCTATAGAGGTGTAAGGGTTGTAGAGGTGTAAAGGGGTAGAGGCTAGAAAAAGAATGATAGACTTTCCTATCTATCGACCTTTATACCTCTATACCTTTTCTAACCTTCTACTTTCACTAATTGATTTTCAGCTAAACCTCTTGCCCCTTCTATAATCATTTCTTCGCCACCAGTTAAGCCAGATGTAATAATCACTTCTCCGTTATAATTTTCGCCTGTTTCGACGTATATTTTTTTGGCAATTGTTCCTTTTTCGCCAGGCGCTTTGATGTAGACATAATCTTTTCCACTTACTTCTTGCTGCACCATTTCGACAGGAATAACAGGGACATTTTTTGCTTCAAAATCATTGATTAGCATGGAAGCTAATAAATTTGGTTTATAAATGCCTTTGCTATTATTAAGATTTATTTGGGCTTCAAATGTTCTATTAGCGGGGTCGATGGTTCGACCTAATTGGCTGATTTTCGCTTGAATTTCTGTAGCTAGAGCAGGAAATTTTATCGTCACCATTTCTCCTCTTTTGACTTTACCCAAATATGTTTCTGGAATATCCGCTACCACTTTTACTTTGTTGGTATTTAAAATTTGGATGATAGGCATGCCGGGTGCAGCTAGTTCTCCTTGCTTTAAATTAACCATTTCTATTACTCCTGAAATAGGGGCATACACATTGGCTTTGGTTTGCTGAAAACGGATGGTTTCTAGACGTTTTTCTAATCCTTCTACTCTATTCTTTGCTTCCAAATATTGTAACTCTGAGCCAATATTTTGTTTCCACAAACGAGCTTGTCTTTCGTATATATCCTTTGCTAAAGTCATGGATGTTTCAATCTCGGAAATTTGCTTGTCAATTTGCTCCAAATCTATTTTTGCAATTAATTGTCCTTTGCGAATCGCATCACCTTCTTTGTATCGCATCTGCAAAATTCGCCCGCCTGTTTCACTACTTGCCGCTACCATGTCATCTGCTTCGACAGCGGCTTGAATCTCTACAAACCGTTCAAAATCTTTGAGTGCGACTGCGGTAGTCGTGACCAAGGTTCTAGCTTTTTGGTCGTCGGGAATTAATCCTTCAATTTCCGCTTCCGTTTTTTGAATCAGTTGCGTTAATTGACGTAATTCCGCTTTTTTATTTTTTAAAAATTCCTTTTTACCATTCAAATCTACTGGAATGGCATTGGGGTCAACCTGCTGTTCTTGTTGACAAGCAATGGTCATAAAAAATAGTAAAACGAATGCTGTTAAATATTTCATTATTATAGTCGTAGTTGAGTAATTTTTTTTAAAGTAGTTATTGCTTCAAGAACGAATTAATTAATAGTTTTCAACTTGGTTACCCGCTCTGGATAGAATTTTTGCATACTTTAGAGCTTCCAGAACTTCAAGTTCTGGAAGCTCTTAGCCATTGCTAATAGGCATCATTTATTTCCAGAGCTACTATAGAGCGTCAGATTAAAAAGTGATAAAAATCCGTTGTCCTTAAATTATCCGTTGTATGCTTTTTTCTATAAACAGATGAATATTCTGTTCCAACCGTCAATCGATTACCCAACTGCCTACTGCTTCGCTCGTTCTCTCAATGTTTTTCTTAGGTTAACCATCGTATTAAAAGGAGAATCTACAAGGGCTAAATTAGCGACCCACCCTGGCACACTGCCACCTAAATCAATATGCGCTTGTTGGACAATCTTAACCTTTCCGTTTGCTAGCGGTTGAAATTCCCAATGAGCCGTTATTACAGGAAGTCGCACCAAGTTTTTTTTGGTTGGTAAATAATCAGCTACCCCCGTTAGCGATATTAACAGCCCACCATCTTCTCTATACTCAAAAATAGCATGAGAAATATTGTCTCTATCTTGCACTGGCCAAGGGCCATCATTGACAAAATAAATGTAGAATTCATTCTCCGAAACTTGTTTCAACTGCTCACATTTGAGACATCTATCAAACCAAGTGGTCATCGCTTCTTGGTCTCTCATCAATTTATCTAATGCAGCAACTGTCGTCTGCATCTCCATGACTGCCCGATACGCTTTGAAAGCAGAACCTTCGACTTTTTTAGTAAAAACTTGAATGTCTGCTTTATCTTTTTCCAATTCCCATTCTTGTGCAGTAGTCTGAAAAGGAAGTGCAAATAGTAAGCAGATAATGGATAAAAACGATTTCGTTATCATGGATAAAATGCTTATTAAATTTGATAATACAGTTTATTTCGTGACTATTTAGAGTAGAGATAAAGAGATAGAAATCGGTAAAACTTTTAATTTTTCGGTTTTTTACTGAAAAATTATTAGTCATCTTTGGTTTCCGCTCTTCTCTCAATAAAATGGTCTCTATTCTCTAATCTGCTGAATAAGTATTTTATTTCTTTAATTCTTCCCTAAGATTACTAAGCGTTTCAAAAGGTGCTTCTACAATCGCAAAATTGGCCAACCAAGCTGGTATTCTGCCGCCCAAATCTGCCAAAACCTGTTGCGTAATTTTGACCATTCCATTCGCTTGTGGCTCAAACATCCATTTGGCTTGCATTCTGGGTATTCGGACAATATCTGACTTTTCAGGCAAGTAATCTGGTACCCCTTTTAGATGTATCAACTGCGTTCCATTATCCAATAATTCAAAATTCATTTTGGTAATATTATCTCTATCCGAAACAGGCCAAGGCGCATCGTTCAAAAAATAGACATAATATTCATCCTCAGATACTTTTTTCAATCGCTTACTCATTGGACATTTTACAAACCACGATTTCAAATTTTCATGATCTTTTAATAAATTAGTCAATTTAGTAACCGTCGTTTTTAAAGTAGTAATGGCTTTGTATTCTTTAATGGCATAGCCTGCTACTGTTCTGGTATAAATTTGAATATCTTCTTTGTCTTTTTCCAACTCCCAATTTTGGGAGAACAATGGATTAGTCAATAAAAAGCCTCCTAAAAAAAAGGGCAAAAGTAGTTGGTTAATTTGCATGTATGTATGGGTTTATCGTTTGTTTATTTACCTAATGCCTCATATAATTGTAATTTTGCTACCAACACATCAAAAAGAGCAGTGGTATAATTTCTTTGCGAATCAAATAAACTTTGCTCTGCTTGAGTGATTTCTAAACTAGAACCCACCCCTTCTTTATACTTAATTTTAGTGGTTTCGTAAATTCTTTCTGCTAAAGCTAAGTTCTTTTCTTGCCCCTCTAGTTTATGCGTCGCACTTTTGTATCTTAATCTAGCATTGGCAACCTCCGCATCAATCATCCCTACTAATTTTGCTTGTTGCGTACGAGAACTTTCTGAAGCCAATCGTGCTTTTTCAATGTTTGCTCGTTTACCAAAACCATCCCAAATAGGCACATTTAGAGACAAACCAACAACACCTGTCGGTGCCCAAAAACTATTCGGGTCGTTAAATAATCTATCCCCTTGAAAAGACTGACTATAAGAAGCATTCAAATGTATTTTAGGCAAATATTGGTTTTTGACATAATCAATATTCAAATCATTTAATTGGATGCCTGTTTCTGCTGCTTTATAACTTTGTCGATTATAATAATCTATTTCCCCCGTTAAAAATTCTTCAGGGATTGGAATAAGTATTGTTCTCCATCTATCCAAATCGGCAATCACTAATTCTTTTTCTATAGGATAATTGATGGTGCTTTTTAAGCCATTGACTGCTATCTCATAATCCCTTGCTAAATTTTCTCTTTCTGTATTTAAGTTTGCTACTGACAATACTAGGCGGTCCACATCTAATTGTTCCACAAAGCCCTCTTTATATAAGGCTTCTGTTTCTTTTAGAAACTTAGAGATATTGCTGATGTTTTTATCTATAATTTTTAAGTTTTCACTAAAAAGAATTGCAGGAAGGTAAGCTCTAATGACTCGACTTTTTAAGGATTGTTGAGTCGCTGCCAATTCATCTTTCACCAAGTTTCGGTAGAGTTGAGCAGCTTTCAAACCTGTGAAAAAACTACCATCGAAAACCATCGTACGTAAATTAAGACCTGCTTGAAACTGATTTTGTAGGGTAAAAACGATTTGATTCGAAAAGTCAGGAGGTAACTCCCCACCATTACCTAATCTGATAAGCTCTTCAAAAGCGGAGGGCAGCACAGAAGTTGGTAATTGAAAGAAATGATTAAAACTTGCATCTCCTGAAATTTGTGGTAAGCCAGTTGCACGAGTTTGAATAATTTGCTGTTCTGCGTCCTGAATATTTAATTGAGCGAGTCGCACATCAGGGCTATGCTCTGAGGCATATTTAACTGCATCCGCCATTGTCATGGTCGTTGAATGTTGAGCATAACTCAATATCCATAAACAACACAAAAAAATAGTCGTAAGTGATTTTTTTACAGTCCGATTCATTGATACAAGATTTGTCGGTTGTTGGTTATCAGTTGTTGGTTTTCCGCTGTCGGTTGAACTGGCGACCGATAACCAACAACTGATTCCCCAACTTACTTTGCTTCTACATTGTTCCCTTGAACATGTTTTTTATACAAGGTCAATCCTTTTTCAGAAGCAATTCCGTGAATATGGTATTTGATAAATTCGATAAATAATTTTTCTTTATTAAAATCCTTTAGTGGGAAAATTTCCTCATCTACTAGCGAAAAAGTACTCCTAACATACATTTTGGCTAGGATTTCTGCATTGACATCCGCTCGATATACGCCCTGCATTTTCCCCCTTTCTATATTTTCTTGAATCATTTGTTGTCCATGTCCTTGATGTAATTTTTGTAGTAATAACCAAATATTTTGATAGTATTTTTGCAAGTCATAGACTAAGGTTGGTGACAATTTTCGCAATTGCTGAACCGCATGTCTTCCTACTCTCAACATCTCTTCAATCGCATCCCCAGAATTAGCTTTTACTTCTTCCATCATCGCTTTCTCTGTTTCAATATGTGCCAACATGATTTTGGACACCAAATCCGTTTTGTTTTCTACATATTGATAGAGCGTCTTCTTAGACATCCCCAGTTTTCGAGCAATATCATCCATCGTGACACTCTTGAGGCCGTAGCGCAAAAAGAGGTCTTCTGCTTTTTCTAATATTTGCGTTTTTACATCCATTTTTCGTTTATATTTCTAAGCAAAAATACAGTATTAAAACTTAGAAAACTTAAAAAGGTTTTGAAGTTTCCTGAGTTTTGCAATTATTTTACAAACTTTGGTTTTCTTTAGACAAAAGAAAGAAAGGTGGTGATATGATAGAAAAGAAAAATGTGTGGAAAAAGAAAAAAAGGCAGATTAGAATATGGAAATAGGCCAAATTTTAGTTATAAAATACGGTAGGCTTTTTTTTAGGGATTAGATCAATATTTTTTAATGTATCAACAAAATTTATCCTCGATTTATCAGAATTCATTCATCGCTTTCTAGCTAAATAAGCGACGAATGAATTCGTCGGTACAATATCAACTTACTCTGCAACAATTTCACTAAACTCTTCCTTACAAATTTCTACTTCAAAGGTTTTAGCACTAATCACAGGCTCTACATAGGTTGCTTTTTTAGGAACAGAACAACTCGCTAACCCCAAAAGCATTATTGCCAATATCATTAATTTTTGATGCATTTTACTGAGTTTTTATTTTCTAAAAATATTTTATCGACATGCTCCACAAATGCCTGACAACACTAATTGACTATCTTCCAATTGAAAATTTGCGGGCAAATTAGGAGTCGGAATTTTTACCATATCTAAACAGACCGTCTTTTCGCATTTCCTACAATAAAAGTGTGCATGATGGTCTTCATGTTGATGGGTAGAACAATCGGCTGAACAAATGGCGTATTTTGACCGTCCGCTGATGTCTACTGCTTGATGAATAATGCCAACCTCTTCAAATGTCTTTAAAGTTCGATATAAAGTAATTCTATCTAAATCGTTAAATTTTCGTTCCATCTCGTAACTCGAAATAGCGGTCGTTCCTGCCTCTAAAAATTCTTTTAGGACTAACTTTCGTACCGTCGTACTTCTTAATTTGCCAACTTTTAAAAGGCTGGTTATTCTTTGTTCTATTTCTATACTCATAATCAAGATTAAATTAGAAACGCTCGAATAGCTGCTTACATTACAAATATAGTAGGAAAACATGGAAAAATACAAATAAGTTCGTAAAGACGACATCCCTATTATTCGTCTTAAAATCGACTTATGCAGACATTTGCAAAAGCATCATCGTTACACTTTATAAGAATTTTACTATTCATGTCATTTAGTAGTAAAGGGGGTAGCAACAATAACCTACTTTGTTAGCGCGAGGCTGTGCCTCGTGAATAATATTACGCAGCCTCTGGCGACTGATTTTTTTAGAATATAAAATTAAGCTATTGCTGCCAGAGGCAGCCAAATGATACACACGAGGCACAGCCTCGCGCGAACGGGTATTTCTTTTAGTGTAATAACAAATAAAAATAAATGGTTGCTTTTAACTAGGCTATTATAGGTGATAACCTTAATAATCCGCTATTCGTAGAGGAATTTCCTAAAGATTTCCCTACATTAGTCTTCTTTTAAAATCCACTATTATGATTAAGCATCTAACTTATTTTGCTTTATGCTCCTTATTCCTCTCCTGTACTCCTCCAAAAACAGAAAACACAGCACCAAAATTTTCGGCGACTACGCAATTAGAAGCACTGACTCAAAAGGCCATAAAGAACCTTGCCCTTATTCCTCCTGACTCTTTAAATATTCCTCGTTCGATAAACCCTGATGGTTCTTTAAATACCGTAAAATCTAGAGATTGGACAAGCGGATTCTATGCAGGTACCTTATGGCAATTATATCGCTTCAGTAAGGATAAGCGACTGAAAGATATGGCAATGGTGTGGACAGCATACCAAACCAAAGAGCAATTTGATGACCACACTCACGATTTAGGTTTTAAAATTTATTGCAGCTTTGGCGAAGGCTATAAATTAACAAAAGACGAGGCCTATAAAAAAGTCATTATCTCTGCGGCGAATCAATTGACTCGGCGATTTAATGAAAAGGTTGGTGCTATAAAATCATGGGATTTTAATGCTGACGAATGGAAATACCCAGTCATTATTGATAATATGATGAATCTGGAAATGCTTTTCGAGGCTGCCAAATTAGCTGATGATGACCGACTCTATAAAATCGCTGACCAACACGCTCAAACGACTTTAAATAGTCATTTCAGACCAGATAATAGTTCTGTCCACGTAGTAGATTTTGACCCACCTACTGGGGACATCCGAAGTAGAATAACCCATCAAGGGCATTCGGACGACTCTGCTTGGGCAAGAGGGCAGGCATGGGGACTTTATGGGTTTACCTTGGCCTATCGAGCCACTAAAAATCCCGCCTATTTAACACAAGCCCAAAAGATAGCACATTTCTTCTTTATGCATCCAAATTTACCAGAAGACAAAATTCCTTATTGGGATTTTAATGCGCCCAATATTCCGAATGAGGAAAGAGATGCTTCTGCGGCTGCAATTGCTGCTAGTGCGCTATTGGAATTGTGTCAATATGATAAGGAAAATAGTACAAAATATATCGGTTGGGCTGATGAGGTGCTGACTTCGCTTAGTTCTACCAATTATACTGCTACTACTCCACCCTTTTTCCTCTATCAATCTGTCGGGTCAAAACCTGGGAATTCGGAAATTAATACGCCTATTACTTATGCAGATTATTATTATGTGGAGGGGTTGTTGCGGAGGAAGGAGCTGTAGATTTTTATTTGGCTTGAATATCTTTTAGCAAATGTTCAAGCACTGTTCGCGCGAGGCTGTGCCTCGTGAATAATATTAGACTGCCTCTGGCGGATGAGTCTTTTGGAAAATAAATTATTGAGCTGCTGCTGCCAGAGGCAGCCGAATGATACACACTAGGCACAGCCTCGCGCGAACGGGATTGTAAGCAATATGTAAATTTCGGACAAAATATCTTTGTTAGCAATCCATTTTTATTCAACTTTTAGTCTAATCTAAAAATAAATTTCACTTTATCTAATTATTTTTCTATTTTTGCTTTAAATTCACTTTAAATAAGTGACTAAATACTCCCCAATAGGGTCAAATAAAGAAAAATAATGAAGCACCTTTTCACAATCATTCTATTCTTCGCTACTACTTTTTACACCATTGCTCAAACAACAAATCTACAAGGAACAATAGCGCACGCAGGAGAAAATCTAGCCTATGCCAATATTCAAATAGCAGATTCAGAATTAGGTGCTGTAACAGATTTGGACGGCAATTATACCATCAATAATATTCCTTTTGGTGAATACACCCTCATCGCATCTATGGTTGGCTATCAATCAACCGAACAGCAAATAATTGTCGATGAAAATAATGCGACGATTAGTTTAGATTTTGATTTAAAACCTACCCAAATTTTAATCGACCAAGTGGTCGTCACAGGTACAAAAACCTTTAAGCGCCAAACTCAATCACCTGTCATTGTCAATATCATTTCTAACGAAACTTTGGATAATGTACAAGCTTGTAATTTATCGGAAGGTCTAAAATTCCAACCTGGTTTACGGGTCGAAACAGACTGCCAAACTTGTAATTATACCCAATTACGAATGAATGGACTGGGTGGTGGATATTCTCAAATTCTCATCAATGGTCGGCCTATTTTCAGCCCTTTAACGGGTTTATATGGCATGGAACAAATTCCTGCTAATATGGTCGAACGTATCGAAGTGGTGCGAGGAGGTGGGTCTGCTTTATACGGGTCTAGTGCTATCGGTGGAACCGTGAATGTGATTACTAAAATTCCTAAAGAAAGTGGCTACGATGTGGGCTATACTTTTCAAAGCATCAATGGAGATGCAGCGGATAGAATACTATCGGGCAATGCAACGGTTTTAAATCAAAAAGGCAATGGCGGGGTGTCTATTTTTGTGAATAATAGAAATCGAGATTGGTATGACCATAATGATGATAATTTCTCAGAATTACCAAGCATCAGAAATAATTCTTTTGGGGCTAACCTGTTTTTCCAACCAACCAACAATCAAAAACTAGAAATCAGTTTAAGCAGTTTGAACGAATATCGATATGGCGGCGAAATGGTCGATAAACCTGCTCATTTAGCCCTACAATCGGAGGAAAGAACGCATGATGTTTGGATTGGAAGTGTCGATTATCAAATCAATTTCAATCAAGATAATAGCTCTTTTATTACTTATTTCGCAGGACAAAATACAGATAGGGTTCACTTTACAGGGATTACGCCTGATGAACCTGCGGACATTCTAGCCTACCAATTAGACCCACCTTATGGCACTTCTGATAACACCACCATTCAGGGTGGATTGCAATTAAATCATCGCCTTAAAAATTTCTTTGGGGGAGATAATGTCTTAACAATTGGTGGAGAATATGTGGTAGATGATGTTTTTGATATTATTGAAGCTTATAACTATAAAGTAGACCAATTGACTAAAAACTTAGGTTTCTTTGCCCAGAGTGATTGGGAGTTAGGAGAAAAGTTTAATCTACTAACAGGCGTTCGAGCAGACAACCACAATTTGGTAGATAGAACCATTTTAAGCCCAAGAGTTTCTTTATTATATCGCCCTCAATTATCTACGCAATTTCGTTTGACTTGGGGAACTGGTTTCCGTGCGCCACAAGCTTTTGATGCAGATTTACACATTGCTTTTGCAGGTGGAGGTATTTCTAGAATTTCGCTTGACCCCAATTTAAAAGAAGAACGGTCAAATAGTATCAGTGGCTCAATTAATTATGATAAAGTAAGTGAAAATTTTGTGGCAGGATTTACCATTGAAGGTTTTTATACGCACTTAGATAATGCCTTTTTTTTACAGCCAATTGGCGAAGATGCTTTTGGCGAACGATTCGAAAAACGTAATGGAAGTGGTTCGACTGTCAAAGGTGCGACTATAGAATTGCGTGCCAATTATCGTCAAAAAGTACAATTAGAAACAGGCTTAACTTTACAATCTAGTTTGTTTGACCAAGCAGTAGATAATATCGAAGGACTGGAACCGCTTCGAGAATTTTTGAGAACACCAAATGAATATGGCTACGCAACGCTGTCCTTCTTTCCTAATAAACAATTTAATACCTCCCTTAATCTAGTCTATACGGGACCTATGACGATAGCACATTTTGCAGGTGCACCAGGTGTAGAACAAGACGAATATGTTTATTCCAACTCTTTTACGGAATTGAGTATTAAAACGGGGTATACTTTTAAATTGAAAAATATAGATAGTGGGCTAGAAGTTTTTGGTGGTGTTAAAAATATCACCAATGCTTACCAAGATGATTTTGATATTGGAAAAGATAGAGATAGTAATTTTATTTACGGGCCTAGTGCGCCACGTACTTTCTTTGTGGGTATGCGATTGAAGTCGTTTTAGGTATTTAGTTCCTTTCAAGTTATTTCTTGCGTTTTCTTGGCAAGAGTTGGTTTTAAAA
>CAYMSC010000196.1:9261-10631 GCA_964392805.1 uncultured Saprospiraceae bacterium | reverse complement strand
TTAGTCATGTTAATGTTGAATTTTAAATAATTTAATTTTGAATGTACCTAACTGCCTACTGTAATACTGTCTACTGAGACTTAGCTTCATTCCACAGCGCATCCATTTCCTCCAATGACATTTCGTCCATTGACTTCGGTGCATGTTCCTCTATATATTCAAATCGTTTTTTAAACTTTTGGTTAATCCGTTCCAAAGCCGTTTCTGGGTCAATATTTTGAAAACGAGCATAATTAATCATAGAAAAAAGGATGTCTCCAAATTCTTCTTCTCGTCTTGCTTGGCTTTCTTCTTTTACTAAAGTCTCTTTAAATTCGGCTATTTCTTCTTCTACTTTTTCCCAAACTTGTTCGGCATTTTCCCATTCAAATCCCACTTGAGCAGTTTTTTCTTGCATCCGATAAGCTTTGACCATTGCAGGTAAAGACTTGGGTACACCGCCCAGTACAGATTTTTTGCCTTCCTGCAATTTGAGTTGTTCCCAATTTTTTTTGACGGTTTCTTCGTCCTCAGCCACTACATCGCCATAAATATGTGGATGTCGGTTGATGAGTTTTTCACAAACATCATTCATGGCATCAGCAATATTAAAGGCATTTTTTTCTTCTGCTATCTTGGCATAAAAAACCATGTGCAACATCAAGTCGCCCAATTCTTCTTTGATGCCTTTGATGTCTTTTTCCAAAATAGCATCCGCTAATTCGTAGGTCTCTTCTATCGTTAGATTTCTAAGACTCTCGAAAGTTTGCTTTCTATCCCAAGGGCATTTTTCCCTTAGTTCGTCCATAATGGTTAATAGTCTTTGGAATGCTTGTAACTTATCTTTCATATTCACAGGATGAAAGAGCGAACCCGAAGGGTGAATGTCCAGTGGACATTCAAGCGATTGAACCGCAAAGCGGGTGGGTAGGCTCTGGATTTTGTAGGTCTTACTTTTTTGACTTGCTCTAGGTCGTGTTCTGTAGAGCCAAGCTCTGCCTGGTATAGCAAAACTTAGCAAAATATATGATTACCCAATTTTTAGATGTCGTTCCAAGTAGGACAGGTTTTAAAATTTCAAATACTTATGCTTCAAGTTCGTATCTTTGTAGATACAACGCAAATTTAAACGATTTATGTGCTAAAGCGTTCTATTAATCAACAATTCATTTAAAAATAATAACAATGGAATTTTTATATCTTTTTGCTGTAATCTTTATTGTTTTTGGCTTGTCTTTTATCATGATTAACATTCGAAAGATTGTTACTGGACAGGATTTTAGAGGGACTTGTGCGACAAATAATCCAATGGTAAAAAATAATTTTGGGGATTGTACAGTATGTGGTAAGACGGCAGATGAAGTCTGTAAGATGCCGGAGGTGAAGAAAGG
>CAYMSC010000196.1:0-9161 GCA_964392805.1 uncultured Saprospiraceae bacterium | reverse complement strand
AAAATCTTCCATGTCCAGCTAGAATATGGAAGATTTATTTTTTGTAGGACTTTCCAGAGTAATAAGATGATTCCTATAAAAATTAATTGACCTAATTCTACGCCTATATTGAAGGTAAATAAGGCTAAAGGAACTTCTTTCTGAGGAAATCCTATCTCACTCAAGGCACCTGCAAATCCAAATCCGTGTAATAACCCAAAGGTAAAAGCGACTATCCATGGATATTTTGCCGTAAGGCTCTCCTCCCCTTCTTTGACGGCTATAAATTCTCTTGCTAAAAAAACGATACTCAAGGCTATTACTGCTTCTACTGGTGCTTGTGGTAAGTTTACTAATTCAAAAGTTGCCGCACCTAAAGTAATACTATGCGCTATCGTAAAAGCAGTAACCGTCTGAATTAATGGTTTGACACCTTTGACCAAAAGTAGTAAGCCCAATACAAATAATAAATGGTCAATGCCTATCAAAATATGTTCGATACCTAATAGAATATATAATTTTATCACCTCCCATTTATTGGGTTCTTTTGGTATTTCTACTGTCGCATTATCGGGCTGCAACAACAAGGTATAGGAACTTTCATCCAATAAATTAATTTGTACCAACACATCAACGAGCGTCAAATCTAAACCCTGAATAGTGATACTTTTTCCATTTAAACCCTCCGTATAATTGCCTTCATATCGACGGATATAAGAATCGGGTAAAAATTCGTCATCTACTTGGGTTAAGGTAAAATTATCTGGTAGAATGGGGTCTATTTTAGGGGCTTTATTGCCTAATAATGGAATTTTCCAGAGGACTTGGTAAGTGGTTGGAGTCGATTGTTTTATCTCAAGATAGGCTGGGCGAATTTCGTGAGCTTGGGCGAAAAATGGTAAAAGGAATAATAGTAAAAAAAGAATTATTTTTCTATATTTTCGGTCGTCAGGAGACGACCAGATAGGCATTTCAAGTCTGGAGACTTGAAATATCGGATTTTTCAAATAGGAAAATAAATTGGTACGATGGTTTAAGTCTCCAGACTTGAACCCAATATCTGGTCGTCTCCTGACGACCGCTTCCCTCAATCCAACAATCCAACAATCCAATAATTCAACAATCATAATTCCCCCCATTTTCCAAGGTCATACTCCACCTCATATTTTTGCAATAAATTCTCGTATAATTGCTCATTATACAAACCTTGCTGAGCGATTTTCCAATCTGCCAATACATTTTCTTTCACTTCTTCATAAGGTTTGATTAATTCATTTTGAATAGTTGTGATATTCACTAGGTGAATACCATAGCCCGATTGAACAGGTGAACTCCATCCCTCTTTTTCTAAACTAAAAATAGCTTTCGCAAAGTCCTGCCCAAACAACTGGCGCACATCATTATAATCTCGGTCGGCAAAATAATTTTGCAAGTGAAAATTATCACTTAATTGCTTCGGTGCTACCTCCTTAGTTGGCTGGCTTAACACTTGTTGTAAAACACCTTGAGCATCTGCCAAGGGTTGTTGGCGCTTGTCTGGGCTAAAATATATTTGAGAAAAGGATAGTTTGGTTGGCTCTTTATACAATTCGGATTTTTCTTCGTAAAAAGCTTTTAAGGCTGCTTCGTTTGGCTGCTGACTATCGGCTAAATCTTTTACTAAGAATTCATATTTCTGCTTTAACCGTCGACGGATAATCTCGTCGTTATGGTCGAGCTGCATACGCAGGGCTTCTCTATAAAAAACCTCCGATTTTATTTCTTCGGTTAATAGACTTTTTAACGTTTCTTTATCAGGTGGAGTACTCCAATTTTGTTCATAGGCTTTGACCAATCTATCTACGTCACTTTCTTCTATTTTGATAACATTATTGGCGATTTGTTCCTCATTTGGATTGAGAAAGCTGTATAAAAAAAATAAACCACCACCGATTAGTAGAAAATGTAGAAGGGGTTCTTTTAGTAGGTTTTTCATAGTCTTTTTTTGAGAAGTCAGAAGTCAGACCATCCCGATAAATCGGGATTGTCAGAGGTCAGACGGATACCATGAACTATCTAATCCGTCTGACTTCTGACAGTCTATGAAATAGACGTTCTGACCTCTGACAATGAAATGGTCTTATTTAGGTGTATACCAAATAGGCGAACTCCACGCCCGTTCTTGAATGGTTTTAGGTAAATCACCAGGAGGCACCATTCCCAATTTAAAGGAATCATAAGTACTCCATCTTGGTGTCGGTATTTCCAATACTCTTAAATAATAAAAAGCGGATTGAGTCGCATCAAATTCTGGATCCGTCCATAGGGTTTGTAGATTGACTGCTCCGATGTCATTGGTGTAAGTTGCAGTAGGTACATCTACGGTATTCCCAATAGCAGCTAGGTTACCATCCGCATTTAAATTTCGCTGCCCTGCCCAAACCACATTAAATATTTTTTCTCTAGGATTCCCGTCCGCATCCAAATAGCCTTTAACGACTTGAATTCGGTCTAAATTCGCCCCTTCGGCATCTTTGGTTGCCCAAATTAAGAAAGTAGGCGTGCTATTTAATGACCGTGGTCCTACTCCCAAATCACTGCCCATCGCCACCCCATTTTCGTATGCGTCTTTCACCCAATCTTCGCTATCCATCGCACTTCCATTATAATGATAGCCCGCAAAAAATCGGACTTTAATTCTTGGGCCAGAAGTCGCAAAAGTTTCTTTACTTTCCAATCCATCGTAGATAGCATCTCTCGTATTTTCTTTTGCCCAAACACCTGCTAAACCTGCCGCAGAAAAATATTTAGCGCGCAAAAATTTATCATTGTTACCTACTCTCACTTCTGGAGTCGCATCAATATTTCCTAATTTTCCAAAGTGGTTATTTTCTTCTACCGAGCTGGCAGAATTATGTCCATCTGAACTACCAATTAAACCAAACTTAAAAGGATTAGTACCTAATTTTTTTTCAATCGCTAGTCCATTTTTCAAGGCTTCTCGCACATAACTACCTTTCGGTTTACTCGGTGGTGGTGCGGCATTAGAGAAAGTATAACCATAGACTTCAAAATCAGCAAATTCATCGTTGGGTGCTAGTGCAGGATGCGACATAGACTGTCCTTTAATTTGCACCACTTCATTGATAATTTCATTTCTGGCTCTATTTTGTGCATATTCGGTCGTCATTTCTTTACCACTCATCGTTTTTAAGCTATACATCAAACCATCACTCATATTCGCATTATGTGGAATCGCCATAATGTCAATACCTTTTGCTCTTTCTTTATCCATCCACGCCCAAAGGTCCTCTGGGTCTTGAGAATTGAAAGAAGAAAAAGGAAGGTCTGATACTTTGCCGCCACGGTAGATTACATTTCTGTGCATATTTCGAGCAAAGGGCGGTTCAAAGTTGGGTTCCGAAGGAGAAGAGGTCCACTCGTATGCAGGAAAGGTCGTAAATTTCCCAGGTTGGTTGTATTCATTAGCAATTGCTACTAATTTTTGCCAAGTCGATTGGTTAATTTCTTTTTTGTTTAATGCTTCGATAGGTTGATTTCTAGCCATTGACATCCCCACCTCTCCAAAAGCGGTTAAAGAGATGGCTCTATCATCACTTAAAATATTCTTTGAAATTTCCAATTTTGCCAATGGATTATTCGGGTCTAACATCTGTTTCATGATGCCCATATATTCCGCATGGTCGGTCACTGCCATAAAATCTAAGGGTCTTCCCAACTGAATTTTATTGCCTGAAACGTGGTCAATCATTTTACCACTCCCAAAATCATAGGCATCATTTGGTGTTGTTCGTACATTATAAATGAAGGCATCAAAAGACCAACTGGTGTGGACGTGCAAGTCACCGAAATAGGCATTTTTAGATTCGCTATAATCAGCCGTTCTTTCTATGGTGGTTTTGGGTACGGTTTCAGTAGTAGTTGTCTCCGTTGTTGTTTTTTCTCCGCTACATGCTACTAAAAGTAGCCCAATTAAAAAGGGAAGTATTTTAGAAAATGGTTTTAACATCGTTTAGGTTTTGAATGATTGATTGCGTGAAGGTAGGAAAAGATTTTGGTTTAAAAGTAACTCTCTTCCACAAATTTTACCACAGTAGTTAACTCAACAAAAAACTAACATCCTCCTTAGAAAAAGACATCCCTCCTTTCCCTTCTATAATCTCTTCTGCCAAACGAGATTTGCGCTCCTGTAATTTTAAAATTTTCTCTTCTATGCTATCTTTAGTTATAAATTTTATGGCAAAGACTCGCTTGGTCTGCCCAATTCTATGCGCTCTAGCGATAGCCTGTTTTTCAATAGAAGGATTCCACCAAGGGTCTAGGATAAACACATAATCGGCTGCGGTTAAATTTAGGCCTGTTCCGCCTGCTTTAATAGAAATCAAAAAGGATTGAATGGCTTCTTGATTTTCAAATTGGTCGATTTGTACTTTTCTTGCTTTTTGGGACAATTGCCCCGTTAAGCGAGAAAAACCTTGGTTATTTTGTTCAAAATGATGTTTAAATAAATCTAAATGTTTAACAAAGGAAGAAAAAAGTAAAGTCTTATGTCCACCTTTATGAATCACCTCTAAATGTTCGATGACATCTTTAAATTTACCTGCTTCTTTTTGATAATCGCCTTTGGTTAATACGGGATGATTCGCCAATTGACGCAATTTGGTTAAGGAACTTAATACTTGAAATTGATACTTTCCATCTGCTCCTTCAAAATTATCTAACAAGAAATTTCTAGCAGCAGATTTCTCCTTTTCATAGAGCTTTTTCTGCTCAGGGGTCATCGTGCTATAAAACACTTTGGTTGTTAATTCGGGTAGGTCTTTGGCTACGGATTCTTTTGTTCGCCGTAGCATATAAGGTTGAATCATTTTTTGCAATTGCGCCTTTTTATCTTCATCCTGTGCTTTTTCTATCGGTCGAATAAAGGAATCTTTGAAAAAACGGAAACTACCTAGTAAATCGGGGTTAATAAATTGCATTTGTGACCAAAGGTCTGCTAAGGAATTTTCAATGGGCGTTCCACTTAAAGAAACTTTATGGGCTCCTTTTAATTGATTAATTGCCTTAAAAATCTTGGAATCCTTATTTTTAATCTGCTGACTTTCGTCTAATACAATGTATTCAAATTCAATATTTTGTAACAGCTCTATATCTCGTAAAGCCGTATGGTAAGTAGTCAAAATGACATCAAAACTACTGATTAATTTTTCCGTCCGATGCCGTTTTGGGCCGACATGTTTATACACCATTAAACTAGGGGCAAACTTTTTGATTTCTCTTTCCCAATTGAAAACCAAGGAAGCAGGCAAGACAATAATGGAAGTTAATGGTTGATAAATGTCATTGGGATAGGTGGCTGTTTGGAAGAGGTCGAGTTGGTTAACGGTTGTCAGTTGTCGGTTGTCAGTTGTCGGTTTTTCATCCTTGGATTTTTGCTCTTTGGCATGTAGTAAGACAGCGATGGTTTGGAGGGTCTTTCCTAATCCCATATCGTCTGCTAGGCATGCCCCCAAATCATTCTGGTAATGTCCGAGCATCCATTTTACGCCATCTAATTGATAAGGTCTTAAAGTGGCTTTAAGTGCTTCGGATGGTTGATAGTCTGCTTTGGTAAAATCTTTTTCTAATGCTGCCCCGACATCAATACCCAATTCATCTAATAGCGTAAATTGGCTTTTCGCTAAGCGCAATTTATCATTTTTAAAGGCTGCAAATTGTAGTAATCCTTTAAATCGAGTAAACCATTCTGCTGGAATCAAAAAATATTTTCCATTGGGCAAGGGAAAAAACTTATCCGCTTTTTTGATGTAAGGTACTATTTTTTTAAAAGCAATTTTGAACTCCCCTACTTCGACGACCCCATGAATATCAAACCAATCATTGACCTGTTGGGTATGCTCAAAACTGATTTTTGGAACGGCTAAAGCCAAGGCTTTACCTTCTAAACTTGGTGTTATCACTTTGAACCCTGC
Organism: uncultured Saprospiraceae bacterium; assembly: GCA_964392805.1. Classification (GTDB taxonomy): domain Bacteria; phylum Bacteroidota; class Bacteroidia; order Chitinophagales; family Saprospiraceae; genus JAFMDF01. The sequence continues at coordinate 3,210 of CAYMSC010000196.1, read as the reverse complement.
TTTCTCTAACTTACCTTCATTTTCTGCTAACCAGTTAAACAAAGAAGGTGTTTTTACTTTGTCTTTCTGCTGAAAGTAACTGCCTTCGCTATTGACCAAATCAAAAGTTTGCAGTTTCTCAATCCATCCTTTTTCTTTTTCAAAATCTCGATTGACTCTAGTAATAATCACCTCTTCTTTATCAAATTTTAATCCTGATTTCCGTTTCGTTTTATCTCTCCAACTAAACTTTACACCGGGATAGGCAAAATCCACTTTTATCCCAAAGGATTTGGTAAAAAAATCTTCTATCAATTCCAATTGGCAATGCTGTAATTTATCATCGTTCAGCACCTCAAACCCTACCGTTTCCATCTCTACTTCCGAAGCAATTTGTAAAATAAATTTTTCAAAATAGGTTTTAATAAAATCCGACCGAATAACAACTATCTCTTTCGCTCGAAATGGGCGCAACATAAATCCCTTGATATTTGGAATTTTATAGAGTTGATAATCCACAAAAATCCAAGCTGGTTTATTCGTAATCGGTATCACTTCTTTGTCTTGTACTTGCCATTGCCCATCTTGATTAGACAACTGTAAATTATACAAAACTTTTTGGTCCGTTTTGACAAAAGATAAGTGTGGTTTCAATTCATCTTTGGCGATATGCACTTGCAAATCTCTTATCAAGACCTTTTTCTCAATATCCCACGTTAATACCAAATCGTTTTCGACAATCAAGCTCAATAAATGGTCTAACTCTCGATGAATATATCCTTCAATAGCACTTTTCACACTTCTATCCTCACTCATCAATTCCACTAATGGTTTGAGTTTTTTTCTTTTAGTTTTAGGGTTAAACTTTTTTTCAAGGGTAGCTAAATTTAACCGCTCAATAATCGCCAATGCTCGTTGAATGACGGGTGTCAATTCGATTTGGTAATCTTTAAAACTGTATTCGCTTACTTTTTTTTGAATGTATTGGAGTTGACCATTTTTACCTGTACTCGCCACAAAAGCAATTGGTAAATACAGCCCCTTGGCGTATTCTTTTAGGTTGTAGATAATGGTGTAGTTGCTCATTTCTTATGCTCTCTTACAGGTATTTATGTGTATTGCCGATGACTAATCTGCTGAGGGTATTTGTGCGGATAGGCTATCTGTATTACTTCGTAAAATTATTTATCAATGCTAATTGTTTCCTTACTTTAGTTTTATTTCCATCTTTACGGGCTGATGGTCAGAATAATCAAAATCTAAGTCATATCCTTGTACTGATTGTACTTCCAAATTCGGAGAGATTAAGAAAAAGTCTATCAAAGTCACAAAGGATTTGCCTTTTACATAAGGACTCGCTGTTTTCCGATTTGTCGGAATCGTCGAATCATACACCCATTGCCAGCCTGCTGGTAAATAATCTTTTTTGATATTGGTTTGCACCACATCGCCTGCTTTGCCTGGCAAAAATTTATCAAATTTGAAATCAGGAGGACATTGATTCCAATCACCTCCAACTACCACATAATTGCCTTTTTCGTATTCTTTGCTCACCTTTTTTTGTAAATATTTCATCTGCTGTTTTTTCAAAAAACCACCTGAATCATAAGCGGAATTATGCAGATTAAAAACGACTAATTCTTTTCCATTTTTTACTTCATATCTATGCACCGCCAAACATCGGTCGAGTTGAAAAATACGAGTAGGCCACTCAAATTTACCGGGCAATTGAAATCTAGTTGATTTTTTTGGTTGAAAACGAGTCAATGTTCCTAAACCACTATTAACTTGTCCGTAAACTTGCCAAGGCTCAAAAATAGGAATCGGTACTCGGTCTACTACATAATTTTGGGCAAAAAAGCTGGCGTAATTAGGCCGTTGTTTTTCGTAGCCTTCCAATTGATTATTAAAATAACTTCGCTTAGACTCCACATCCACTTCTTGTAGCAAATAAAAATCGGCGGGTGTGTTAGCAATAAAGTTATTCGCTCCTCGGATATTTTTAGTTACCCAAGCTTCTTCACTCCGAATCATTTTATCACCCGATACAAAAAAGCCACCATCATCAAAAAAGAAATCAGATTCTTTGCCTAAACCACCATAGCCCATATTCCAAATTAGGAAAGATAAGGTGCTATCTTCGATGACTTTTAGGGGGGCTTCTTTTCGTGCCGTTAGGCTTATTTCTTCTACGGGTTGGTAGTCGTAATACGTGCCGTAGCCTGCCACCCAAACAAGGTAGGCAAAAAATAATAATGCTAAAACGAAAGCTAATTTGGTGGTGGTTAGGAGTACTTTTTTCATGATGTGACTGTAGCGCCAAGCTCTGCTTGGCTTTTAATTAAAAATTCAGGTAAAATACCAAGCAGAGCTTGGCACTACAGAAGCTTAGAACTAGCTAAAACCCTAACATATCCGACATACCAAATACGCCCTTTTTACCAATAATCCATGCTGCTGCTTGTATCGCACCACCTGCAAATCCTGCTCTGGAATGTGCGGTATGCTTAATTTCAATATCATCAATAGCTGACTGATAATTAATCGTATGCGTTCCTGGTACTTTATCAATTCTTTTGGAAATAATCGGCACTTTAGCCTTTGCTTTGGAGGCTTGATTAATCCAAGCCTTTTTGTTGCTTATATTTTCTATAATCCCTTCTGCCAAAGTAATGGAAGTACCACTTGGTGCATCTAACTTTTGCGTATGATGAATCTCTTCTGTTTCCAATGCATATTGTGGTTGGTCATTCATCATTTTTGCCAAAAATTTATTTAAAGCAAAAAAGATATTCACCCCAACACTATAATTAGACGCATAAAAAAAAGCACTGCCTTTTTCTACACATAAAGCATCTATTTCCGTCCTCTTTTCTAACCAGCCTGTTGTGCCACAAACAACGGGCACTCCCGCTTCGATACATTTTTTAATGTTCTCTGCTGCACCTTCGGGACGGGTAAACTCTATAGCTACCTCCGCTTTTTTGATATTTTCAACGGTGAATTCGTCAAAATTATCTACATCAAATTTTAAGACAACTTCGTGTCCTTGTTCAATTGCCATTTTTTCAATGGTCTTACCCATTTTTCCGTAGCCGATTAATGCTATTCTCATGTATTTATTGATTTTTGTCATAGGCGAATTCATCGGAATTCATTCGCCTGTATGTAATGAGCTGCGAAATTAACTACTTTTTGGCAAAGTCTAATAAGGTTTTGAGAAATCTAATA
>CAYMSC010000195.1:0-10633 GCA_964392805.1 uncultured Saprospiraceae bacterium | reverse complement strand
TCTTAAATCTGACTGCTCACTTACTTACTGTTTCAAAACCTTCCAACTCGTCACATCCGTTCCATCTTGTAATTGAATCAAATAAAGCCCTTTAGGGTAATCAGCTACCTCAAATTGAAAACGTTGTTCCCTAAAATTATCGTTGATAGGTTGAACTTCCAATTGTTGCCCCAGCATATTCAAAAGCTGAATAGTCCCATTTTCTAAAGTACTAGCTGTTGTCAAATCAATAAATAATTGGTCTGAAGCAGGATTAGGATAAATCTTAATGTCTGCTACTTTGGCTAATAAGTCTTCTGCCGAAGTCGAGCAAACACTATTTTCATCAAAAGTATAGACACTTTCAAAAAAGTTGCTACAACCCGAAGTGCTATTGGTCAGCTCAATACCAAATAAAGCAGTTTCAGAGATACATAAAGAAAAGGCAGTGTGGTCCAATAAATTACCTTCTTGAAACCAACGTAAGCTATAAGGGTCTGGTAAAATAGCGGGATTGAAAATGGAAAGTAAGTTGCCTTCTTGTTTCAATACTGGTGCACCAGGAACAGGAATAGGACCCAAAAATGCTTGAGTAGAAGTATTTGTACACCCCTCTTCACTAATGGTTGAAATATAATAAGCCCCATCTTCTGTAATTTGTAAAGTAGGGTCAGTTGCACCTGGGATTGGGGTAGAATCTCTAAACCATTGATGTTGATTGGCTAATGCCGAAGCATTTAATTCTAAAGAATCTCCTTCGCAAAAAATGAAATCTCCATCAAAACTAACGATTGGGGCAAAAGGTATCTCATGGACGACCACAGAATCAGCCACATTAATGGTATCGACAGGATGGAAAATATTGATAGACACTTTGAGTTCGCTATCTGATAATTCACCATTTGACAATTGGTTGAAATTAATCGTTCCACAAATATCATCGCCACCATTTAAGCCACTATCTTCATCAATTACTTCTAATTGATAGTTGCCACTCGAAATAGCTAGATTTAATGGGAAAGTAACGGGTGGGTTTACATTTTGAATAGATTCATTTTCAAACATAATATTACCATCTTGGTCACTAATTCGAAGCCTTAAATCGGGTTTGCCTAAAAAGTCACTACATTCTGCTTCTAATACTTTGACCTCTGTCAAGATGAATCCAACTGTATCAATAATTGCTTGATAATTAATCGGATAGATGCCAGGTTCCGTGTAATTTTGGGGAATAGGATTTTCATCCGCAGAGGTGCTACCTAAACCAAAATCCCAGTTGTAGCTAAATCCATCTTTTCCTTCACTTAGATTATTATTTTCAAAAATAACTGTTGTATTACCACAGCCAATATTATTGGTCATCGTGAATCCACTATTGGTCGTAGTTGGAGGAGCAATAAATAAATTTCTAGTGAAAGTGGCATCTTGGGATAAAATAGAAATCTGAGCCGTGACGGTAATTTCTATCTCAAAAAGACCATATTCTAATGGCGTACCACATATTCTAATACAACCGTCTCGATCATCTGGCAAATCATATTCTTTTTGATTTGGCTCCCAAGACAAACCCGCAGGAAGATTATTGATAGACTTGATACTCAATTTATTAATCCCAATTCCAGCAGGAACAGACGGAACAAGAAAGATAATTTGGGAAGTATTGGTCGGCAATCGATAAGTAATGCTTTCATCGTAATTCCCCCTAAACTCGCCATCTGGAAATTCTTGCAGATAAAAAGTATCTGTTCCAATAGAATCTGGTAATGAAATGCTGCATTCGGGACAGCCAGTTTGAGCAGATAAAAAGCCGTTCACTAAAAGAAAAATAGAGAAAAGAATTGGTTTTTGAAACGACCCCTTAAAAATTGAAAATCTAAAATCTAAAATTGAAAATTTCAAAGTGGGGAATGTCATAGTTGATGGATTTAGCCTGTGATTAAGATGGTAATAGAAATACAAAACGCCTAGCTATCCATTGTAGATAGTTAACTAGGCGTTCATAATTACTAAGGTATAGATTTTTAATTGCCCAATAAAAAATGGGCGCTTCATTTATTGCTAGTTATTGACAAAAACCTAATAAATTGTTTTTTTGCCAATCTCAATATTTTATACTGAGGTCGCAAGTTACCTACTGCAAACTGTTTCACTGCTTAGAGAGCCGCGTTGCTGCCAACTGCATACTGCTAACTGCTGACTGTTTCACAGCTCAGAGAGCTATGTTACTGCTGACTGCAAACTGTATACGGCCAACTGCCTACTGCCTCCCCACAATCATTTTCTCCGAAATAGCACCAGTTTCATTGCCAATGGCATAGATATACATACCCGCACCAAGTTTACTGGCATCGTATTCAAAAGTATTATAGCCCGTATTTAATTGGACAGGTTGATTATGCAGCAATTGACCAGCCACATCAAAAACTCGAAATTGGAAATCACCACTAATTTCAGAAGACACTTCTATCATGGTTCGGTCAATAACGGGATTGGGAATATTGGCTAAAGCGATGTTTGCTGCAAGGAAATCATTGGTGCTTACAGAAGAACATGCGCCCATTTCATTGACGGTTAAATTAAATTCCCCCGCAAATAGTGGCCCAGGAATAGTGGATGCTAATGATCCAAGTATATCCAAAATAACGTTGGTAGAAATTACTAAATTATTAACACCGACGGTATTATTTTCAGTAGGTGTACCCCTTAGAACAATGCAGCCTAAAGTAGTATCAGGGAAAATACAATCTGGTGGATTACAGAAGTAATTAATGCCTTCAGGAAGTCCTTCTATTGCACCAGTAGTGGTAATCTCTGCTCTAAATAAATCAACATTGAAACCATTAACCGTTGCAGAATCTCCAACCCTAAGCGTGAAAACTAATTCGAAAGGTTCTCCAATACATGCAGGAAATGCGTCTAATCCTCCTTCGCCTGTATTAGGATCTAGTGGTAGTGGAGAAACCACCTGACCCATAGAGTCGGCAAAAGCTGGATCAGGCACACAAGGAACATCTTGTGCATGAAGTTGAATTAAATAAAAAGTTAAGCTAAAAAGAAGTAAAATTTTTTTCATGTGAAGGTAGTTTAAGAAACTTTGAAAAAATAAATCCACCAATTTTGAAATAGGAATCCGTATGGACTTCTAATTCAAAATTCTTCTGGTAAATATACTTTTTAATAATACTAAAAAAGATTATTCAATCGAATCACGATTATTCATTCCAAGTTTTTTCTAGGAAAAATTTTCCCAAAATTAGTAGTAGAAAAATAGTTTGGAATAAGTTTATACTAAGTCAAAAACGAACTAAAATTACCCGCAATTTGATGAATTTTGATTGAATGTATGTGCAATATAAAAGTAATTCTTTTTTTTTCAACAAAAACAAATTAAAAAAACTCTCGATGTATAAGAATAGGCAAAACTATATTTTTTCAAAAAAAATAACTCAGTGAAATAGGGGAAAAATAAATTGTAAGCATCCCAAGATTAACTATAACAAATAGGATACTTTAAAATTTCTTGACAAAGAAAAGAAAATTATTATTATTTTTTTGCTTAATGCTATTCCCCGACACAGCGCCGACAAACGAAGATTTATTTATCAAAAAAATTGCTATATTCAACAATCTTGACTTAGTTTTACCTAAGTTTTAGCAAATTTACTAGAAAATCAATACGCTATTGACTAGATTAAAGCTTATTAAAATAGACTTATTTCTACCATCAAAATTATTTTGTAATATGCTACTCAAAGCTTTCAAAAGCGGGCTATTCCTTGCACCATTCTTATTATTTAATGTTATGTTATTTGCTCAACAAGCAACAATTAAGGGAGTGGTACTGGATAAAAAAACTCAAGAACCACTCTATCCAGCTACCATCAAAATAGGGGAGGGAGGTACGATTACCGATTTTGACGGACAATTTGAAATAAGCTTAGAAGCGGGTATAAAACGTATAGAAATCAGTTATATAGGATATGAGACGTATGTGCAAGAAATGAATATTCAAACAGGAGAAACGCTAAACTTGTCTTTTGATTTGGCGGAAGGAATGAATCTACTAGAAGTTGCAACGGTTACGTCAAGTAAATATAAAAAACCATTAGGGGAGGTGACGGTCTCGTTGGAAATATTAAGTTCCGATTTACTTGAAAGTACAAATGCTATTTCGCTGGACGAGTCTCTAGAAAAAATACCGGGCGTTAATTTAGTAGGGGGGCAAGCAAATATCCGAGGTGGTTCTGGTTTTTCTTTTGGGGCAGGTAGCAGGGTTTTATTATTGGTCAATGATTTACCGGCTTTACAGGTGGATGCAGGGACTTCAAATTGGGGAGATATACCCGTCGAAAGTATCGAACAAGTAGAAGTTATTAAGGGAGCTGCTTCTGCACTTTATGGTTCGGCTGCTTTGAATGGCTTAATTAATGTACGGACAAGTTATGCTCGTTCAAAGCCAGAAACTAAACTTTCTTTATTTGGAGGGGTTTATGATACTCCTAGAGATGAAGCTAAAAAATGGTGGAATGATACTCGCTATGAAGCAGGTTTATTATTTTCTCACAAACAAAGATTTAATAAGTTGGATGTGGTATTAGGAGGGCGATATTATAACCAAAAAGATGTACGAGAATTTTCTGATAATGAGCAAGGTAGACTATCGTTGGGACTACGCTATCGTATTAGCGACCAATTATCTATTGGTTTTAATTCAACTTTTAACAAACAAAATAACCAATCTTATTTTTATTGGAAAAATGCTGCTGAAGGTATCTTCCAAGCCGATGCCACTACTTTGAGTAATTCTACACCTACTCGATTTTATATAGATCCATTCATTTCTTATTTTGATAAAAAGGGAAACCATCATAAATTTAATAGTCGATATTTTAAGATTGATAATGAATCGTCGACTGGTGTAGGGAATTCATCTGAATTATTTTATGGATCTTACCAGTTTCAACGAAAATTTGAAGCAACTAATTTTGTGTTCACTGGGGGTGTAGTAGGTTCTCATAGCAATGCAAGAGGAGAGATTTATAGAGATCCTACCTATAGATTTACTAGATCGGATAGTTCTTTTGTCCTAACTAATTTAGCAGCTTATTTACAAGCGGAGAAAAAAATAGGAGAGAAGCTAAATTTATCTGTTGGTGTTCGGTATGAATTTAATAGTATCAATGGGGTTGATACGGTTCAAGGTGTTGTCTTAACAGATGAATTATTAGAAGATGCTAGACCTGTTTTCCGTTTTGGTGCGAATTATCAATCTGGACCTGCTACTTATTTTAGGGCTTCTGTGGGACAAGGTTTTCGATTTCCTACTTTGGCAGAAAAATTTATTACTACTGATTTTGGCGGCACCCCAGTTAGCCCCAATCCTTTTTTAGTCTCTGAATTGGGATGGAGTTCTGAGATAGGTGTCAAACAAGGTTTTCAAGTATCAAAATGGAGAGGCTTTATTGATGTAGCGGCTTTTTGGATGGAATATGAAGACATGATAGAATTTGTTTTTAAAAGCTTTGAAACTGGTTTTCAGGCGAATAATATTGGTAATACTATAATAAGAGGCATTGAAGGAAGCATCCAAGGTCAAGGAGCCATTGGCAATATTCCAACAACTATTCTTGCAGGTTATACCTATATTGACCCAAGATTTCAGGACTTTACGGAACAAGATAGATTGCGTTCAAGTGTAGATTTTAATGTGCTGAAATATCGATTTAGGCATACCGTTAAAGTAGATATTGAAAGTCAATTTAATAAGTTTAATGTAGGGGCTGCGATGTTTAGAAATAGTCATATGGAGGCAATTGATGCTATTTTTGAATCCTTTGCTGTTCCTGACCTAGCTGAATTTCGAGCTAATAATAATAATGGGTTTTACCTATTTAATGCTCGTTTAAGGTATCAAGCAACTGAAAACTTGAAACTAAGTTTTATCGTTAAAAATATAGGGAATGTAGAATACACCAAACGACCAGGATTGTTGGAACCAACGAGGCAGTGGACAGGTAGAGTGGATTATAAATTTTAAATACTATCCGAAACAATGCAGTTACCATTTTTGAATGAGTAAATGATAAAATGATTGAATATTTAATTAGGTAATATTTATTCATTTTATCATTTACTCATTTCATAAGCTTAGGCTTACCAACCTAAATAATAATCTGGATTCAGCCAATCAGGACAAACCAAATCATATTTTTCTCGCATAATATGTTCCGTTACACAAAAAGCACCCTCTACCCAACCTTGTTGGTCCGAATAAGCTTCCCCTACAATAAAAATGCGTTCTTTGGGTTGCGGTTGTCGAATAAAGGGCATTTCATTCCATACTTTATATCCTGCTTTCCAAGCATGATAGCCCGCACCATAAGGGGCCAAAGACCAATCTTTATAAGCAGAAGTATAAGGGGCAGGAATATCTACGGAAGGACCATGTAACTCTCGAACCTGTGACATCACTTCTTCCACCATCATCCTAGTAGCAGCATCATAAGGTGCAAAAGTATTGTCTGTTAATCCCTTGACGAATCTGGTCTCTTTAGTTGGGTAAGGTTCCCCGTGTTCTAATGCTTTCCAAAAACGCACTGTCCGCATATCGTTATAACTAGCTAAAAATAAGGAATGAGAATTTTCGGGGTCTACTCCAAAATAATAGCACTGTCGCATTGGTAAATCTGTAATAGATTCTCCAGCCATTGCTTTGATGGTAAAACAAGGACTTTCTTAGAAGTGTTGGCAAGTTTTGCTGCAGTAGCGAGCCCCATAGCTCCGCCACCAATAATGACGATGTCATACTTTTTCTTACGCATGGTTTAGTTTTTTTGAGGTTTAATTTAATGAGGTTTAAAAAGTCTTTATATAATTTAAAAGGTGAATAAATAATGCTTAATCCAATCCGATTTGGAGTGGTGCAGTTTATGAATAGAAACTAGATGTACAAAACCATTTTATATCCGATTCGGAGTATAGAAACGATTCAAATCATTGAATTGCTGATAACTTTAAACTGGGGTACAGAGTACATGTACTGTTCATTTTTAGGCGGTGTATCAAATATAAGAAAAGCGATAAAAATAAATGTTTAATTTCGTCGAAGGATTAGTTAAATAAACGCTTCATTTTAAGTGTTTTAACTAATCCTTCGACTCTAAAAAATTGAACATTTATTTTTATCTTACTACTAAGGCTTAGTTAGCGCGAGGCGCTAGCCTCGTGTTAAGTATTCAGCTGCCTCTGGCGGCCTTAGCTACAACCGCCAGACCTGTCCCGCCGAAGGGAAACTTTAGTCGGGAGGCGGATTAATAAGAGAACGAGGCTGGACCCTAGCACCAAAAAGTAGCCTTACATTTGATACACCACCCATTTTTTTACCGCCCAATCCCAATAATCTTCCGATTCAATTTCTCATCGGGTTCTCCTCCTGCAAAATCATCGAATGCTCTTTCTGTCACTTTAATAATGTGGTCGTTGATAAAAGGGGCACCTTCTCTAGCTCCTTGGTCAGCATCTTTGATACAGCACTCCCATTCCAAAACTGCCCAACCATCATAGCCGTATTGTGCCAATTTGCTAAAAATAGAGCGGAAATCAACTTGACCATCTCCTAGCGAACGGAATCGCCCAGCACGGTCTGCCCAACCTTGGTAGCCACCATAAACACCTACTCGACCAGATGGATTAAATTCTGCATCTTTAACGTGGAACATACGGATATAGTCCTTGTAGATGTCGATATAAGCTAAGTAGTCCAATTGCTGTAAAACAAAGTGACTTGGGTCGTATAAAATTTTGACTCGCTTATGATTACGAGTGGCTTTTAAGAACATTTCGAAAGTAATACCATCGTGTAAATCTTCGCCTGGGTGAATCTCGTAACAGACATCTACACCGCTCTCTTCTGCCACATTAAGAATCGGCTTCCATCTTTTTGCTAGTTCCTTAAAAGCAGTATCTACCAAACCTTGAGGGCGTTGAGGCCAAGGATAAACCGTATGCCAAATTAACGAACCTGAAAAAGTGGCATGTACATCAATGCCTAAATTTCTACTAGCTTGTAGGGCCCATTTTACTTGTTGCACCGCCCATTCCGTTCTTGCTTTAGGTTTGCCATGTACTTCTTCTGGTGCAAACCCGTCAAACATTACATTATAAGCAGGATTGACCGCTACTAGTTGTCCTTGTAAGTGGGTAGATAATTCAGTGATTTCTAGCCCATATTCTCCTACTTTTCCTTTTAATTCATCACAATAAGTTTTGCTTTCCGCAGCTTTTTGTAAGTCAATTAAACGATCATCCCAGGTAGGCACTTGAATACCTTTATAGCCGATACTAGATGCCCATTTACAGATACTTTCAAGTGAATTAAACGGGGCTTCGTCGCCCATAAATTGTGCTAAAAAGATAGCGGGGCCTTTTATATTTGTCATGATATATGGTTATTAATGAATCAATAAAAAGAAAAATTGAAGTAAAATCTTCCAAAAAATGGGGAATTTAAGGAAAATGATGGAATTATATACAAAAAATCATCAATTTTTAGTTTTAATCTCTAACTGTTGTATTAAAAGGAACTTACAACGTCTCGGGGGTGTTTTAGAAGTTGTTATTTAGCTCTGGAAATAATTTTTGCATACTCTAGAGCTTCCATAACTTGGAGTTCTGAAAGCTTTTAGTTATTCCAATATGCATTATTTATTTCTAGAGCTAATTACGTTATACTTCATTGACCATTAAAGTAAAATATATCTTGTATCTTTATATGAAAATCAAAAACATTGCACCAAATAAAAAAATCACCAAAAATCTATGAACAATCGACCCAATTCTTTTTATGGCATTGATTTCTCTGACAAAATGAAAGTGGAACAGCCTAAAAACTGGAAAAACAAACTCAAGAAACTATCCTTCTATTTACTCTGTTCTGATTTGCCTGTCTCGAAAGCAAAGAAGACGATAGATTCCATTAAAAAGTTATCAGACGCCAAAATTACTAAGCTATTAACGACCTATCAGGGGCAACATCAGGAGTTCACTAAATTGTGGAAATCTCTTTCCGAAGAACATAATTTACATTTATACAAAGCACAGCAAGACCAAATCAAACGATTAGAAGATTGGGTCGGCAATTTTGGACCGCTTTCCAATGCGGAAGTTCGACAATATGCTCAATTATTTGATTTAGAAAAGCGAGAGGTTGATAATTTACAGCATAAAATCAATTATTGGGTGTATCATTCTCCTGCCAAAATTAAGAAGTACTTAGATGAATATGTAGTAGGACAGGAGGGCGCTAAAAAAATGGTTTGTTGGGCGTTTTATAATCACCTATTGCGAACTGGAAAAGTGAAACCACAAAACCGTAGCTTGAAATTGAAAGACTTACCCAAGTCTAATATTTTACTACTAGGACCTTCTGGTTCGGGTAAAACTTATACCATTAATACTTTGGCTAAACTTTTTGGTTTGCCACTTATCAAAGCAGATTGTGCGAGCTTAGTTTCTTCAGGGTATGTGGGTAAAAACCTATCTGACATTTTTTCTCAATTAGTCAAAGCTTCACCGGGAGGACTTCGAGAAGCAGAAAAAGGCATTATTTTCTTTGATGAATGGGACAAAATTGCAGAATCCTTTGGCACCCATAAAAGTGTGGGCGGTACAGAGTTGCAAACAGAATTCCTTAGTTTGATTCAAAAAGGAAAGTATACCTATACAGACCGTCACCCACATGGTGGTTATGAAAAGCGAACTATCCGAACAGATGATATTTTATTTATTTTCGGTGGGGCGTTTTCTGGAATTGAGGATATTGCTACTAAACGTTTAGATAATCATCGGATTGGGTTTAATGGAAATAATGAAGGCGCAGACAAAGAACCCGTCTTAAAATCTGTCAATCATGAGGATTTGATTCAATACGGTTTATTACCTGAATTGGTTAATAGAATTAGCTATGTCGCTATTTTTGATTCGCTCCGCAAAGCGGAGATTTTAGAAATTATGAAGCATTCCAAAGAGTCCGTTTTGGATGAATTTAAAGCTTATTTTAAAGCACATAATAAACGATTGATTATCAAAAACGAGGTCTATGAAGGGATTGCTGAACGAGTAGAAGTTTCTGGCAAAGGAGCAAGACAAATTAATAATCTATTATTAGAATTATTCCGTGATGTAATTTTTGATTTGCCAGATAGTGCAGAAAAGAGTTTTACTTTTAGTAAGGAGGATTTGAATTAGAAATCAATTTCAACGTCAACCTCAAACGGGAATTATTATAATAGCTAAATTTGAAATTGAAGTTGAGGTTGAGGTTGAGGTTGAAATTCTCATTGTTAACGATATTCATCATTAGTGCGCTGCGCTTATGAATCTTCGATTTCAAAATTGGCAAATATAAATACTTCCTAATATGTCACAAACTGTAACCAATAAAAATTATCATCCATTTAAACTCCATATTTTATACTAAATTTATCTCTTCCAATTAAAGAAATTTACGAGTTAATTTAATATAGTTTCAGTATCTATTACTCAAGCACTCGTCATCGGGATAACAGGTTTTAGGTTGGAAATTATCTTTATTTATTATACCTTAGTTTTCCGATACTTATTAATGTTTTTCATTTTCGTTTAAAAGACAGGAAAG
>CAYMSC010000194.1:0-10722 GCA_964392805.1 uncultured Saprospiraceae bacterium | reverse complement strand
TACGGCACGACAAAATATCGTTAATATTGGCTATTTTCTACCAATATTTAGTACCTACGGCACTATTTTAGGGAACAAATCCCGATTACGCCCATTGGTGTAGAATCCGTTGCTAACTTAATCCTCCGATAAAATCGGAGCTAAAGAAATAATTAGCGACGGATTAGGTTAGCAACGGATTTTTCTCCCTTTTTTATCTGACCTTTAATGATGAGGTGAAATATAAGTGTGAATAGTCTCTATTTCTTCTATATTCCTTACCTAACGAGACTTACATCCCCAACAAAACTTTCCTCCATCCCATCTAAATAAACTATTTTAGCATAAAAACGATAAACACCAGTAGCTGCATTTTGACCATTGAAAATACCATCCCAGCCGATAGTCGCATCATTAATAGCGCCATCATTTCGAGCATAAACCATGTTACCCCAGCGGTCATATATTTGAAAAACAAGGATTTCAGCGAACCCTTTACCCAAGATATAAAATTGGTCATTGATGCCATCAAAGTTAGGACTAAAGACATTTGGAATATAAATGCCTCGGTCTTTAGTAACAAAGACAGTAACATTTGCCGTAGCCATACAACCAGAAGGACTGGTAATTTGAACTTCATAATCGGTATCAAAAAAAGGACGTACTTCCAAGGTCGAACAATTAATACAATCTATCAAACTATCTTTTTCAGCCCAATCATATTGTAGTGTTCCAATTGCACTAGTTTTGGGGTTGAAGGTATGATAATCCCCTAAATTAATGGTGACTGCCTCGCCCAAACTAACAGAAATGGGTTCTTCGGAAATAAAAACAGAGTCTATTTCCACTTCACAGCCATTCGTGATAGTCACCGCATATTGTCCTGGTTCGGTCACCCTCAAAGTAGGGGAGGTGCTACCCGTATTCCATTCATAATCAATACCGTCAATCGTACCCGCAACTAATTCAATGGACGCGCCTTCACATAAATTTTGTTGTTGATTGGCTAAATTTATAACTAAAGGAAAAACCTCAATAGAGGTGGAATCATCCGATAAAACGGTGGAGGGGTCATCCGAAGGAGAACGACTACCTAAATGAACGGGCAAATCATCCAAATAGGCTTGATTTTTATAAACTCCTTGGGCAAAAGGTAAAGCTTCTACAACCACTTTTATACTATCTTGACCAAGCGGAACCGTCATGTCTTCTATCCTCAGAATATTTGTTCCTGCGCCAGTAAAAGTACCGCCATAGGGATTTTTATCTAACCTCAAAATGATGAAATCTTTGGGCATGGTGTCGGTTAGGTCAAGCCCCGTAATTGCTTCTCCAGACAGATTAGAAATCTCAAAATTATAGGTTAGTTCTGTGCATGGCACAACTTGCCGAGGGGTAACATCTTTTAATAAATCTATGGTGAAGGGGCAGGCGCAACCATCTTTACTCGATGTATTTGGACCCGTTCCTAGATTAGTTACGAGTCCCGTATTTTTATCAATACCAAAAAAATTACGAGCATTAATATCGTTGGTAGCATTGCCATAGCCAAACATTTTTCCAAAGGCATCAAAATAGAGACCACCCATTCTATCCGCTACGTTTGAAGGAGGAAAGTTTGCCGTAACTAGACCAGAATCAGGGTCAATAATAATCAAGTTGCTTTCTCTACTATTGAAACCATATAAAATCCCTGTGATAGGGTCAAAAGCAATATCCGTTGTCTGAATGGTCGGGCCATTTAAGGGGACGCTTCTTTTTATCGGATAATTTTCATCGGTTAAATCTACTACCACCAAAGCCACACTACCTCCGTTAAAAGTATTCGGTTGTTCTACGATTATCATTTCATCGCCATTCGGTGTGATAGTCGCAGCATAAAAACCATTATTATGATTGACATCCAAAATGGCTAAAGGAAAACTTCTCCCCGTTGCATCAATTTGATAAAGCCGTTCATCCCTTGTTCCTACCCCATAAATCAAATTGTCGGTAGACCGATAACCTACTGCATTCAGACTCACACCCGTAGTATTGGGTAATGGTAAAAAATTTACATCTCCATTTGATTCTATAATCACTTCATGTAATTGACTGGCACCACTAGAAGACCCAAAGGAAAAGTAAAAGTTGTTTTGACAAACAAAGGGTACTTGAGCTACTAGCAAAGTAGTCCCAATGAGTCCAAAAAATAAGTATATCCACTTTGAAATAAGTAATTGTTTGAGCATTCTTCAAAATTTATCTACACGAAAGTTACTACCAAAATGATAAATAGGAAAAATCTTTGTCTTATAATTTAAGAAAATCTAGTACGAACGACTTTTGGTTGGCAGTTTTAAGGGTTTTCTTTATTTTCGCATATCATTTTTTATTAATAAAATAAAACCATGTATTTAAAATCAATATTGTTATTTCTAAGCATTACCTTATGTTGGAATTTATCAGCACAAGATAAAAAGGAGAAAAAAAAGTGGGAAGTTAGTAACCCACCTGGAGAAAGTTGGAATTGGAAAGAAGTGAAATTTACAACCGATGAAGGCACTTGGATGAGTTTGGACGTCAGCCCTGATGGAAAAACGATTGTTTTTGATATGTTGGGTGATATTTATACCATGCCAATTGGTGGCGGAAAAGCGACACCAATCCGTCAGAATATCGCATGGGAAGTACAACCTAGATTTAGCCCAGATGGCAAAAAAATCTTGTTTACTTCTGACCATGGAGGAGGAGATAATATTTGGACCATGACTCCAGATGGGGAAAACGCCAAACAAATCACCAAAGAAAGTTTTCGATTACTAAATAATGCTGCTTGGACACCAGATGGACAGTATATTGTTGCCAGAAAACACTTTACTTCTGGTCGTTCTTTGGGGGCAGGGGAGTTGTGGATGTATCATATTACGGGAGGCAGCGGGATTCAATTAACCAAGAAAAAAAATGACCAACAAGATGTGAATGAACCTGTGGTTTCTTCCGATGGACGGTATATTTATTTCAGTGAGGATATGTACCCCGGTGGCTTTTTCCAATATAATAAAGACCCCAATAGTCAAATTTATGTGATAAAAAGATATGACCGAGAAAAAGGAGAAACAAAGACAATTATCCGTGGACCAGGCGGGGCTTTTAGACCTCAACTTTCCAATGATGGAAAAAAATTAGCCTTTCTTAAAAGAGTGCGGACTAATACAGTTTTGTATATCCATGATTTGGCAACAGGAGAGGAATTTCCTTTATTTGATAAGCTAAGTAAAGACCAGCAGGAAGCATGGGCGATTTTTGGAGTTTACCCCGGATTTGATTGGAGTTCAGATGATAAGCACATCATCATTCAAGGATTAGGTAAGATTTGGCAAGTGCCTGTTTCTATTGCGGATGGAGCGAAAATTGCGCCAATACAGATACCTTTTTCAGTTGAAGTTAAAAATAAAGTAGCAGAAACTGTTCGATTTAAGAACGATGCCTATACGGAGAAAATGACCATCAAAGCGGTTAGAAATGTAGTTACTGCACCCAATGGGAAATATGTAATTTTTAACGCATTAGGTCAATTATGGAAAAAGGATTTACCCAATGGGAAACCACAACAATTGATGGAAAGCCCTTCTCGACAAAGAGAAAATAAAGGGCAACCTGCTTTTCAATCAGAACCTACTTTTTCTCCCGACGGCAATTCCATTGCATATGTAACTTGGGACGATGAAGCGATGGGAACGGTTCGGACCTATAATTTGACAACAAGTAGAAGCCAAACGCTAACCAAAGAAAAAGGCATTTATCGTACGCCAAGTTATTCGCCTGATGGTAAAATGATTGTTTATAGAAAAGATGGAGGGAATAGCCACCAAGGGTTTGTGCATTGTAAAGAACCAGGTATTTATACTGTAGCGGCAGACGGCAGCGACGAACCTAAATTTATTCACCCAACAGGTTCTTTTCCAATTTTTAATGCTAAAGGAGATAGAATTTTTTACCAAGGAGGTGGTTATATTTTTGGTAGTTTGACTAAAAGTGTTCAGAGTGTCAACTTAAACGGTAAAGATAAAATCGAACATTTTGATGGAAAATATACCCAACGATATATCATTAGCCCCGATAATCAATGGGTCGCCTGGTCTGAATTATTCAAAGTATATATTGCCCCTTTCCCCAAAACGGGTAAAAAAGTGGGCTTAACGTCTAAAACCAAAGCCGTTCCTGTGGCACAAGTTGCCAAAGATGCAGGGATTAATATTCATTGGTCACCAGACAGTAAAAAATTATGTTGGACACTTGGCGAAGAATATTTTGAAGATAATCTAACTGAAAGATTTAAGTTTTTACAAGGGAGTTTAGACAGCTTACCGCCAATGGATTCGACGGGAATTAAGATGAACTTACAGGTGACGAGTGATAAACCTAAAGGGATGTTAGCCTTGACCAATGCTCGTATCATCACAATGGAAGGCGACCAAGTCATTGAGAACGGAACGGTGCTAATTGATGGAAATATGATAAAAGCAGTAGGGGAGGAGGTTAGCGTTCCTGCTGGCACTAAAACAATTGATTGTGAAGGGAAAACTATTATGCCGGGCATCATGGATGTTCATGCACATAGCGGCAATTTTCGATACGGATTAAATCCTCAAAAGCAATGGGAATACTATGCTAATTTAGCTTATGGAGTTACCACTTCGCATGACCCATCTGTAAATACCGAAATGGCTTTTTCTAATGCCGAGTTAATTAAATCGGGCAAAATGGTTGGTCCCAGATTATTTAGTACAGGGACGATTATTTATGGTGCAGACGGTGATTTTAAAGCGGTGATTAATAATTTAGAAGATGCCAAATCTGCCTTGCGTAGAACCCAAGCTTTTGGTGCATTTTCTGTCAAAAGTTATAACCAACCACGACGGAATCAACGCCAGCAAGTCATCGCTGCGGCGAAAGAATTAGGTATTTTAGTTGTACCAGAAGGCGGTTCGTTTTTCCAACATAATTTAAGTATGGTGATGGATGGACATACAGGAGTTGAACATAATATTCCAGTTGTGCCACTCTATAAAGATGTTACCAATTTTTGGGCAGCGACCAATGCACATAATACCCCAACATTGGTGGTGAACTATGCCAGTGTTAGCGGAGAATATTATTGGTATCAAACGACCAATGTTTGGGAAAAGGAACGTTTATTGAGTTTTACCCCAAGAAATGTGGTAGATAGCCGTTCCAGACATCGAACGATGTTGCCAATGGAAGAATATGAAAATGGACATATCTTAACTTCCAAAAGTTTGAAAAAATTAACGGACCAAGGGGTAAAAATTAATTTAGGAGCGCATGGACAATTGCAAGGTTTGGGGGCTCATTGGGAGTTATGGATGCTTCAACAAGGAGGTATGACCAACATGGAAGCCTTAAAATGTGCGACGATTAATGGAGCAGAATATTTGGGTATGAGCCACCAATTAGGGTCGATAAAAGAAGGGAAACTAGCCGATATTATAGTATTGGAAAAGAACCCTTTAGCAGATATTAGAAATACAGAGACAGTTGTTTATACAATGGTGAATGGTCGATTATATGATTCGGCTACCATGAATGAAATAGGGAATTACGATAATAAACGAACGGAGTTTTATTTTGAAAAAGCGGGAAGTGGGAATGGATTTCCATATTATTTGGAGACGGGGAGTCATATGATGCCGCAGTGTTGTCAGCGGAATTAAACGGAATGACTCATGTTTATTAAAAACGGGATGAAAAACCGAAAATGGTCGATGATATATTTGTGTGAAAAATCATAAATCATAGTTCATAAATCTTAAATCATAAATCCGCCACGTAGGAAAAATTAGATGGATTTATGATGTAAGATTTATGATTTATGATTTGGACACACAGTCAAAATCTTAGTGCAAAATTAGGAATGAATCAAAATTAAAATGACAATTAAAATTAAAACCACTACTGACAATCAATAAGTTGCAATTTTAAAATGTAAAGTTATTTTTGAACCGTTCCTTACCTATGAAAAACTGCTTAAACTAGAACCAATCACCTCACCATTTTTTTCGACAAACTAGCAACTGATAACCAATACCCACTAAGCTCCAAGTGCCAAAAATACCAAAGCCGCCAAAATACCACCAATAAACGGACCAACTACAGGAACCCAAGCATATCCCCAATCACTATCTCCTTTACGCGGAATAGGTAGAATAGCGTGCATAATCCGAGGGGATAAGTCCCTTGCAGGATTAATCGCATAGCCTGTATTACCACCTAAACTTAGGCCAATAGCCAAAACCAATAGTGCAACAGATAATCCATCTAATGAACCCAAGGAAGCAGATTGTGCCCCGACTTGTGCCCCAGCAATATGAAAGCAACCAAACACTAAAACAAAAGTGCCAATTATCTCTCCTATAAGATTGGAAATGGGATTTCTAATGGCTGGCGCAGTAGCAAAAGTACCTAACTTAGTCGGACCATCTACAGTTTCTGCATAATGGTCTTTATAATGCAACCAAACCAAAAATGCACCAATCGCTGCTCCTAAAAATTGGGCTAATAAATATTGTGGGACTAAATCCCAAGAAAAAGTCTCGGCTACAGCAAAACCAATAGTGACCGCTGGATTGATATGTGCACCACTATTGCCCGCTGATGCGATGAAAACGCCTGCAAAAACGGCCATTGCCCAGCCAAAAGTAATCACTATCCAACCAGAATCTTTTCCATTGGTTTTATCTAAAGCAACATTGGCGCAAACGCCGCCACCTAATAATATTAGTACCATCGTACCTAAAAGTTCTCCTAAAAATGGTGTCATGTTAATTCGTTTTGTTTGAAATTATTTATCATTTTCTTGAATGATAGCGAAAATAGTTTTTAATAGGGGATTATCAAAAGAAAGTAATATATAATTCGATAAATCTATTGTTCCAAGTATTCTAAATAATAGGTTCGCTAAACGATGAACTATAAATGTTGAACGATGAATTCGTTAAATAGGAAATGTATTAATCACAATTCATCGTTCATTTAAATTTCTTAATAGTCCCATCCTTCAACCGTTGTTGATAACTGATTAATTCTTTTTTGACAATCGGTGCTAAAATATATAAGCCAATAATATTTGGTAAAGCCACTAAAAAGACCATTGCATCAGAAAAATCTAAGACAGCATCTAGCTTCATCATACAGCCTAAAGCCACAAACCCACAAAAGATGACTTTGAAAATATTTTCAGCCATATTGGATTCTCCAAAAAGATAAGTCCAGCCCTTTAAACCGTAATAAGACCAGGAAATCATCGTAGAAAAGGCAAAAAGAATGGCAATAAATGATAAGGGGACAACCGACCAACTAATATTCGCTGCAAAAGCTTTGGAAGTCAATTCGACGCCTTGTACGCCAGAACCTGCTAATCCAGGCTCATAGACAGTCGTCAAGATAACCAAGCCTGTCATGGTGCAAATGACCACTGTGTCAATAAATGGTTCTAGTAAAGCGACATACCCTTCGGTGACAGGTTCATTGGTTTTTACCGCAGAATGCACGATAGAAGCTGAACCAATACCTGCTTCATTAGAAAAAACAGCTCTTTTAAAGCCCAACACCATAACGCCAATCATTCCGCCTGCCATTCCTTCGGGGGTAAATGCTTGAGTGAAAATAGCTTGAAACGCCCAAGGTACTTTATCGATATTCATTAAAATAATAACTAGGGCAAAAGCCACATAAGTAATCCCCATAAAAGGAACTAACTTTCCAGTGACTTTGGCAATACTCTTTAGACCGCCCAAAATAACTGCTCCTACTAATAAGGCAATCGCACCTCCAAATAGCCAACCTTTATCTGCAAACCAACTTTCTGAGCCACCAGTAATGAATACAAATTGCTCGAAGGCTTGATTAGATTGGAACATATTGCCAATGCCCATACAACCTATGACCATTGAAATGGCATAAAAAACACCTAAGGGTTTGGCAATTGCAGTCCATCCTTTTGCCTTCAAACCTTTATCTAAATAATACATTGGGCCACCAGAAATACTTCCATCAGGCTTTACTTTTCGATACATGACCCCCAATACACATTCAATAAATTTGGTAGACATTCCCATCAATCCTGCAAAAATCATCCAAAATATAGCACCGGGACCGCCAATTGTAATCAAAATGGCAACCCCACCAATATTCCCAATACCAACTGTTCCCGATAGGGCAGTGGCTAGCGCCTGAAAATGACTCACTTCTCCAACGTCTTTGCCATCAGAATAATCGCCTTTGACCAAACTGATAGCATGACCAAAACCACTGATATTTAGAAATTTAAAGTAAACCGTAAAAAATATAGCAGCGCCCACCAACCACAAGACAATAAGTGGCACATCTGCCCCAAACAATTCTACACTAAAGAAAATGAAATCGCTGAGTGCTTTAGTAATTGGTTTAAAAGCGGTATTGATACGTTCATCAAAACCTTGCGCCGATAAGTTTATTTGTCCTAAAAAAAGAAAAAGGAAGACGGAGCAATATCGGAGCATAAATTTTTTTGAATTGGAAAGTTGAATCATTCGAAGTTTATCTATTTTATAGAAGTTGTCTCAAAAGACGGAGTTTTTAGATGCTCCTTTACCAAACAGAAAAAACAGGATTCATTTATATTTGATAATTAGATTATTAATAATTTCTGTTTTTATAGTTTATAGCCCCGAAATGTAAATTCGACGAAGTCAATCTATATTCGGGGACTTATGAGACAGCCTCCGTATTTTATCAAAGAAAGCGGAAGATAACTAAATGATGAGAGAATACAAATTAATTTATAGAGCGTAGTTTGTTGAGGGTTCTAGTTATTTGGTATAGTCGCTTTTTTATGGAGAAAAATTAAATCAAACCCATATTAGCCTTCCAAATAATAAATTTAGTATTCAATTATTATTAGAAAAAAAATTTGGATACCGTAAAAAATATCATTTTCTGTACTTTTTTTTATTACAAATACTAGCATCACAATATCATATTCAATACATTTGCTACTACATATACTACTAATCTATTTTTAGCAAGTGAATCAATTGCCAAATATAATTGGTTGATTCGCTGATAAACACAAATTAATCTAAGTTTTATGTCTGGTGAAAAGGTTTGGGTATTTGATACTACCCTTAGAGATGGCGAGCAAGTTCCCGGCTGCCAATTAAACACACAGGAAAAAATTGAAATCGCAAAACAATTAGAAACCCTAGGGGTGGATATTATTGAAGCGGGTTTTCCAATTTCAAGTCCTGGTGATTTTCAATCAGTAAGAGCAATTTCCAAAGCGGTAACTGAACCCATTATTTGTGGGCTAACCAGAGCGGTACTCAAAGATATTGATGTAGCGGTGGATGCGCTTAAATATGCGAAAAGACCAAGAATTCATACAGGAATTGGCGCATCTGATTTTCATATTAAGCACAAATTTAATAGTACTAGAGCAGATGTTATTGAAAGAGGGGTAAGGGCAGTTAAGTACGCTAAAAAATATGTGGAAGACATTGAATTTTATGCAGAGGACGCAGGCCGTGCCGATAATGAATTTTTGGCTAGAATGATAGAAGCAGTTATTGCTGCGGGGGCTACGGTCGTGAATATCCCTGATACTACGGGTTATTGTTTGCCACATCAATATGGAGAGAAAATAAAATATTTAAAGGACAACGTTTCAAATATCCATAAAGCCATTATTTCTGTTCATTGTCATAATGATTTGGGGATGGCAACAGCTAATACAATTGCTGGTGTAATGAATGGGGCTAGACAAGTAGAAGTAACGATAAATGGAATTGGAGAACGGGCAGGAAACACCTCGTTAGAAGAGGTGGCGATGGTACTAAAAACCCATCAAATGGGATATGAGACCCGTATAAATTCTCAGAAAATTTACCCATTAAGTATGTTGGTATCGAAAATGATGCGCATGCCTATTCAGCCTAATAAGGCAATAGTTGGGAGAAATGCTTTTGCCCATTCTTCTGGTATTCACCAAGATGGTGTATTGAAAAATAGAGATAATTACGAAATTATCGCGCCTGAAACAGTAGGTGTCCCTAAAAATTCCATTATTCTAACGGCTAGAAGTGGTCGTCATGCCTTGAAATATCACTTAGAAAGATTGGGATATACTCAAACGCCTAAAGAATTAAACGAAACTTACGAACAGTTTCTAGTGATGGCGGATGGTAAAAAAGATGTGACAGATGATGACCTTTTAGAATTAATGCAAGGAACGTCTAAAACAGGTTCAGTAGTGTTAGAACATTTACAAGTGACCTGTGGAGAATCATTGACCCCAACAGCTACGGTTCATCTGAAAATGGGCGTAGAAATTAAGAAGGCTAGTGCTATTGGAAACGGACCATTTAACGCAGCTTGTAAAGCTATAGATACCATTTTGCAAGAGCAAATCGATTTAGAAGATTACCTTGTTCAATCTAATATTAATAGAAGTTACGATACTGCCAAAGTACACGTAAAAGTTCGACATAATAATAAATCCTATGTCGGTTTTGGGGTAAACGAAGATATTGTAACTGCCTCTGTTTATGCTTATTTGGATGCAATTAATAAA
The DNA here is from genome assembly GCA_964392805.1 of uncultured Saprospiraceae bacterium. Classification (GTDB taxonomy): domain Bacteria; phylum Bacteroidota; class Bacteroidia; order Chitinophagales; family Saprospiraceae; genus JAFMDF01. Next base: position 131 of record CAYMSC010000194.1, on the reverse strand, counting down.
ATAACTGCATTAACCGTTCATATTCCAATAGAAGAAGAAGAAGTGGAAGAAGCACAGGCTTAATTAAATCTGTAAGTATAGGGCGAACGAAAAGTCGTTTTTATAATATGTAAACGACTGATAAAAGTTGA
>CAYMSC010000193.1:0-10785 GCA_964392805.1 uncultured Saprospiraceae bacterium | reverse complement strand
CTTTTGGCTGGTCAAAATTTTTAACAACCTACAAGATGAAATTTGCCACTTGTAGACAATTGATGGAATTTTAAACATGCTCTTATTATGTGGATGCAAGTAGGGGATAAAACATCGACTATTGTCAGGTATTAAGATAACCTAGACTACTATACATTTTGGTTCTCTGACAAATCCCGTGAAATAGTCGATTCGATTCCAATTTTTTTCTTTCATTTCAATCAGAAAAAATCTTAAAATCAAATCGACCACGGGATTTGTCAGAGAACGTACATTTTTTACTAAATCAACATTAATACAATTAAGTTTTGCTCATTCAGAAGAGATAGGAAAATTGGTAAAACAATATTTGTCTTTCTAATTCCGTACTTTTGCAAGCTGTTTTATCCCCTAAGATTGAAATTAAAGCGTGTAGTAAAAAAAGAAAATTTTGCGAAAAAAAATATCGGTTTATTTATTTTTATTTATTGGATTAGCTATTTTAGGATGGCTCATTTACTCGATAGATTGGAACATTCTAAGCACCTCTTTTACGATGGTCGGATATGACATATTTTATGTCTTTTTTATCGCCATCATCTGGATTACTTGTAATGTAGCCTGTCTAAATGTTTTATCAGCAGGAAAAGTCCCGTTTATTTATTTAATGTATACGCAAATTACAGGCGATGCTTACAATGCTATTACTCCTTTTGGCGGATTAGGCGGTGTTCCTGTAAAAATTAAACACCTCACCAAGTATATAAATTTTCATGAATCAAGTGAAACAGTCATTAGAGACCAGTTAATGCATACCTTATCAGGTATTATGATGACCGCCATATTATCCATCGTCGCTATTTTTGTCTTGCCTTTGGAAGATGCTTATATTATTCCTTTCTTGATTACAGGTATCGCTTTCTCTGTTATTTCTGTTTTATTTACCCTCTTGATATTCTCTGAAAAACCGGGAAAATTACTAGAAAAATTGCTACAAAAAATAAAAATGGTATCAGACTATCGGAGTAATCCAATAGAAACCGCTATTTTCCTAAAAGCTTTGGGTTTTAAAATGCTAGGGCGAGTACTTAGTATTGTAGAGCTTTGGATTATCTTCTTGCTACTCAACTTCTCGCCCAATTTTTTAGACTTGATTACAGTGATGACCATGTTGACGGTTAGTAGTTCCGTCATGTTTATTTTTCCACAAGGCATTGGCGTACACGAAGCCAGTATTACAGGCGCATTTAAAATTTTAGGTTATTCTGCTGCTATGGGCCTAAGTTTTGGGTTAATTCGTAGAGCTAGGTCGCTTTTCTGGGTACTTTTTGGCATCGTCCTACATTTAGGTGTAGTATTGATTTATCCAAATAAAACAGGCATCACACTCCCTGTTAGTAAAGATAAATCTTCTTTAATAACGGATAAAAAGTAAACCAATCCTATTCGCTATGCTGCGTAGGCTATTTTTTTGTAAAATCCCTTGAATACTTATAATTTATGATTTGCTAACAGATTTTGTAATCGTAATTGCCGCCACAATCACGCCAATAAACGCAATCCAAAACATTACCTGATACAGACCAATCAAGCACAAAATGAACAGCATAAAAGCAGAAACGTCTTGCTTTTCTATTCCTCTAAATTTATTTACAAATTTGCTAAATAAACTAGTAGATTGACTATTCGCTTCGTCCACTTTTTTCGTCACTTCTAAATTCGTTAAAGGTCCGCCTTGATTCCAAACAAATCTAGCCATAGTAGCAGCAGTGTATAAGCCCATTACCGTAACTATGATTGTGGCATAATAATAAATATCCGACCCTGTATTGACATAACCTGCAATACCTAAAGCAGCAAAAAAAGCAATGTATCGAATATTGTCCGTGATAGTATCGTACCAAGCGCCAAATTTTGACCCTTTATACATCAATCGAGCTAATTCTCCATCGCAGCCATCTAGGATAGAAGCAATTTGAAAAATTAAAGCACCTATGGCAATTTTCACATATTCTCCTGAAGCCACTAAGTAAGCTCCATATAAGGTAAAGAAAAATACAAAGGTAGTCACCGCATTTGGAGAGGTATTAAATTTAGCTAAAAACATACTAGTCCGAGTAGAAAACACTCGATTGATATTTTTACTTACCCATCCGTCTGTTTTTTTAACCAAAGTTCTAACCAATCTTCGTTCCGCTTCTTTTTTCATACTTGGGTTATCCACGTCTTGCCAAATTGCTTCTGGCACTACTGCTGTTCGCACTCCTGTCTCTGCGATAAATTGATTAATAATATCACTTACAGATTTTGCGCCATTTTCTACTTTTCGAGCTACTTTTTGACCGTAGTCTTTTGGAAAATAAAACAAGCCCATATCTACTAAATCATAGCCTTCAATTTCTTTTCCTATATCGTATATTTTTTCGTCTTTAGACACTACTTTAGTCGCATCATCCATATCAAAAACTTCTGCCAGATTAGCATCACAAGCTAAAGAAGGAAGTGTTGGATTTTGCGTCACATCTTTCACAAAATTCTGCAAAGTAGGAATGGAAAAAATATGGTCAGACATCGTCAAGAAAAAAGGTGCATTGGTTTGACTTGCGCCTGCCCCAAAGGAAACACCATTTCCTTCGTTATGATTTTCACAATAAATAAAATTGACATCTAATGCCTTAATTCTATCTATTTTACTCATTATCTCGATTATCTGCTCTCTGTACTGACCTACTACAATGTAGAAGTGCTTAACGCCTACTTGATTTAAGGCTAAAACAGCTCTTTCTAATAATCTTAAACCACCAACTTTTAAAAGCACTTTTGGCAATTTAACGCCCTTTTCTTGAAATCGCTGTCCATTACCCGCAGCTAATATGACGGCATGCTCTACTTTCAAATTCTTTTTTGATGTTGCTCCATTCATAATTGGGCTTTCTGTGTCTACGGCTACCAATTCATCTTCCCTCGAATTAGATGCTTTATACATGTTATTTTAGTTTTCTGTAAATGTTCTTAAAAATGTTTGCAAACATACTAAACAATACCCTTTATAAAGGTATAATTTAATTTTTTCGCCAAAAGATATGCTCAAACAATAATTATATAAGCCTAAAATGGGCTATATGTTCAAAAAGCGAAAAAAGTAAGGATAGTTAGTATGTGAATACTAGACAATTCAAAAAAGTCTATCCCTTAATTTTTTCTAAAAAAATCGCTTACTACATTAAGAATAACGCATATACCGAAAAACCTACCGCTTACTATATTTGCGCTATACTTATTAAGTATATAATATATATTTGCTGAATTAACACTATTCCGAAACACTAAAATTTACGCTTGACATGACTTCAACTTTACTCTCCGACAGTTTTCTCAGAAATGTGCGTACTTCCGCTAGAATTCTAGAAGCTGTTAATCATCGATTTCGCAAAAGAATTATAGACAAAATAGAAGATTATGGTTCGCTCAACACAGAAGCATTATCTCGTTTGCTCAATGTAAAATCAAGCTTGGTCTCACAACACCTAGATGTGCTAAGAAAAGAAGAAATTGTTCAATATCACATCGAAGGCAAACAATTTTTCTATTCTTTGAATTATGAAAAAATCGAAAAGATAAATGATGCTATTCACGGCTTAGCCGAAGACTATTAGAAAACCGATATCCATAGGCAAATAAGCCTATATTTTAACATTGATATTGGGAAAAGTAAAAAAGGAGTATCCAAGCTTTTGGATGCTCCTTTTTTTGTGATAGAATAGAGGCCGTTTCACTTAGTTTTTTCGAGATGGTCTCTATTCTCTATTCTCTATTCTCTATTCTGATTATTAATTCAAAAAAACTGCATTTTCCGCCACTTCTCGAATCTGCACATCAATATTATTTTTTAGTGTCGTCGCCAAAGACAAACCATAATAGTCTACTCGAATCGGAAAAGATTTATGCGAGCGGTCTATTAAAACGGCTACTTCTACTTTTTTAGGTAATACTTCTAAAATAGGTTTAATAGCATAAAAGATGGTTCTTCCAGTATTTGCCACATCATCTACAATAATTAAGACCTTATTATGCACTTGTTCTGGTGGCATCTCCAAAATAATATCTGATTTGATAGGATTAGCAGGATTCAACTTAATTCTAGTTACCGTAATCGGGATATTAGAAATTTTAGTTAATTCTTGCATTAGCAATTCTGAAAAGACCATCCCATTATTATTAATCCCCGCTAGAATCAACTCTGGCTCTCCAAAGTTATGCTCCAATATTTCTATCGCTAATCGTTTTATCTTTTGACTTATTTGTCGCTCATTTAAAATCTTCATCCTTCAATATTAATGTTTATTCTGAAAAAAATTGTATGGAAAGTGCTTCCAGAATTCCAAGTTCTGGAAGTACTAAGCCTTTTAGAATAAAGTCTATTATTATCTATTTTTATTATAAATAGACCTAGTCGTCTTATAAATCTCTATCTTTTACACGATTATCTAATAATTATTTCCTATAATTGCTCCAAAGATAGACTTGAATTTCTTTATGACAGAAAGATATTGGTCTGTTTTTTGAAAATAAATTAGAATTAGCGAATATTCGCTAGGAATTATTTTTTCAAAGTGTATCTTTGCAGTTCTACCATTTAAGACTTCCGCAAAATAAAAAGCTGTCATTATCCTCAAAGGATAGTGCTTACTGCAAGACCAGTTACAAATCAACTAATTACTAATCACTAGTTATATGATACAACAGATACTTTTTGTCATTATTGCAGCAATTGCTTTTGGCTATGCCGGCAAACAATTCATGACAATCCGCCGAAATGTTCTTTTAGGAAAAGATATTGATTACGAATTAGACAGTGGTCAAAGCTGGAAGAATATGTTTCTAATTGCTTTTGGGCAAAAGAAAATGTTCAAAAGATGGATTCCTGCTATTTTTCATTTATTCATCTACGTAGCTTTCTTATTTACACAAATTGAGTTAGTCGAGATTTTAGTAGATGGTATTTTTGGTACACACCGTTTCTTTGCGCATTTTCTGGGTGGACTTTATACCCTAATTATCAATTCGATTGAAATCCTTTCGCTTTTAGCATTTATAGCCACCTTGGTATTTCTAAGTAGAAGAAATTTATTAAAAATACCTCGTTTCCACAAAGATGAAATGACGGGCTGGCCCAAACTAGATGGTAATCTAATTCTTTATTTAGAATTGTTATTATTGGTTGGTATTACTTGCATGAATGGTGCAGATGCTGTTTTACAAAATAGAGGTTTGTCTCACGATATTGGTACAATGGCAATAAGTGATACTTTAGGACCTGCATTATTTGGCGGTATGAGTGAAAGTAGCTTACACCTAGTCGAAAGATTTGGTTGGTGGCTACATATTTTAGTCGTTTTTGGTTTTTTAAATTATTTACCAAAATCTAAACACTTACATATTATGTTGGCTTTTCCAAATACCTATTTTGCTCCACAAAATTCAAGAGGAGAAATGGAAAATATGCCAGCCATTATGGATGAAGTAAAAGGCATGATGGGTTTAATAGAAGGTGCAGAAGATATGCCAATGGACGAAGAATTACCAGAATTTGGGACAAAAGACGTCATGGGCTTGACTTGGAAAAACATTCTCGATTCTTATACTTGTACAGAATGTGGCCGTTGTACTTCCGTTTGTCCTGCTAACTTAACGGGTAAAAAATTATCTCCTCGAAAGATTTTAATGGATATTAGAGATAGAGCGACAGAGATAGGCGAAAAATTAGATAGCGGTGATTTACAATATGTCAAAGAAGAATTAAAGGCAGAAGCAAAAACCTTGACTAAAGATAATTTTGATGATGGAAAATCACTATTTGATTATATCAGTCGAGAAGAACTACATGCTTGTACGACTTGTAATGCCTGTGTAGAAGCTTGTCCTGTTATGATTAATCCATTAGAACCGATTTTAAAAATGCGTCGCTATGAGATTCTAACCGAATCTGCTGGTCCATCTGAATGGATACCGATGTTTACGAGTATTGAAAATACAGGTGCAGTTTGGCAAATTCCTGATGAGCGGGAGAAGTGGGCGAAGGATGCTATGGCGGAGGATAGTGGGCAGTAGGCAGTTTGGCAGTTGGCAGAGGACACAAAAATCCAGTCATTCAAGCAATCGAAAAATACGAAAAGAAAGAATTTCGGTACTACGGTGAAAAGTGTGGGTGAATCAAAAATGGCACAACTCAGAGAGTTGTGTTACCTGTTCGTTGCAACTGTAACACAACTCTCTGAGTTGTGCCATACTATAAAATTTAGCCCACACTTTTCACCGTAGTGCCAGAATTTCTATATCTTAAAATTCTAAATGTCCTAATATCCAGCTTGATTTCACAAGATCATTTACAAGGAACTAGATAAGTTTCTACTCTGTTAATGCACTAAAAAACGATGTTAAAAATAGATACTTTAACAAGACTGGCAGAAGCATTAAGTGGAATTGGATTAATCCAAGAGATTGACCAATTAAAAGCAGAAGTAGATAGTCATCGGCCTATTTCAAAGGAAATACAAGACCGCATTTTTCAAAAATTCAGGCTAGATTGGAATTATAATTCTAATGCGATAGAAGGGAATAAGTTGACTTATAGTGAAACAGTTGCTTTATTAATGCATGGTATTACTGCAAAGGGGAAGCCATTGAAGGACCACATGGATGTCAAAGGACATAATGAGGGGATTAATTTATTATTAGATATTGTAAAAAGTGAAAGAGATTTTACTCAAAATGATATTCGTTCCTTACATGAAATTATTTTAGTGGAATCCTATTCTTCTAAAACAATAACAAAAGAAGGCATACCTGCTACTAGAAATATTAGTATTGGACAATATAAAACGACACCCAATCATGTGAAAACAGCAACAGGTGCAATGCATTATTATGCAAGCCCAACAGAAACGCCTGCGTTGATGGATGAATTGATGGATTGGTACGAAGCAGCCAAAAAGAATGATAAAATTCATCCTTTTATAATAGCTTCTTTGTTTCATCATCGTTTTGTGTCTATTCATCCTTTTGATGATGGCAATGGGAGAATGACTAGAATCTTAATGAACTTAATTTTAATGCGCAATCAATATCCTTTGATTGTTGTGCCTATGAAATTAAGGGAGGAATATTATGGTATTTTGAGTCAGGCGGATGTGAATGAATTTGAGCCAATGATAGATTATTTCGGAGGCTTATTAAAGCATTCTTTAGAAATTCAATTGAAAGGGATTAAAGGAGAGGATATTTCTGAATCTGATGATATTGATAAGGAGATTGAATTGTTTGTTAAGAGTCATACTAAAAAGAATATTGAAATAAAGGAAAAAACAAAAAAAAATGTCCTTCATGTTATAAATTCATCTATAATTCCTCTACTAAAATCATATCTTAACAAAGTACGGAAATTTAAAGATTTATTTTTAAATAGCTCCGTAAAAATTTCCGTATTAGTCTCCCATAACGATGGAATAATAGACAAATTCGATTTTGATATGAATCGCTTTATATTATCATTTGAAAATGGAAATCTAGGGGTAGATGAAATGACACATGATATAGAATTAAATTACACACTTTCTACATTCCAAAAAGCCTCTACTCCTTTTGATATTACTGATGGATTAAAGGTTAATTTCTCTAGATACAAATATGAAATAAATGATTGGTCAATGAAGGAAGTAATTAGAAAAAATAAACCTTATAATGAAGATTTATCAAATGAAGAAATTGAGAAAATTGTAAAAAGCCATATGAAATTTATAATTGAAAAAATCAAAAAAAAATCTAATCAATAATAAAATGTCAAAAAAACTATTAATACCAACAATGGCGCAATACTCCGCCGAAGGCAAAGAGCCAGAAATTTTATTCTGGGTCGGCTGTGCAGGAAGTTTTGATGCGAGAGCGCAAAAAGTAACCGTCGCTTTCAGTAAAATAATGAACGAAGTCGGTATTGATTTCGCTATTTTAGGAAATGAGGAAAGTTGTACGGGTGACCCTGCTAGACGGGCTGGTAATGAATTCATTTTTCAAATGTCTGCTTTGCAAAATATTGAGACGTTGAAGATGTATAATGTCAAAAAAATAGTGACGGCTTGTCCTCATTGTTTTAATACCTTAAAAAATGAATACCCTGCTTTGGGTGGTAATTATGACGTGATTCATCATACGCAATTATTACAGCAGTTAATTAATGATGGACGTATCAAGATGAAAGAAGGGGGTGCTTTTAAAGGCAAAAAAATCACTTACCATGATTCTTGTTACATGGGCCGGGTGAATGGCGTTTATGAAGCGCCGAGAGCCGTTTTAGAAGCATTAGATGGTGATTTGGTAGAAATGAAGCGCTGTAAAACGACTGGTCTTTGTTGTGGTGCAGGTGGTGCACAAATGTGGAAAGAAGATGAACCAGGCGATAAGCGGATTAATACGGAACGTTCGGAAGAAGCATTGGCTACTGGTGCAGATATTATTGCGGCTAACTGTCCTTTCTGTTTGACGATGATGTCTGATGGCGTTAAAGCAGCAGAAAAGCAAGATTCTGTGATGGTTTATGATTTGGCGGAGTTGATAGTGAATAATAATGGGTTGTAGGGGCAGGTGTAAAGGTATAGGGTAATTATTCTAGGCATCCTCCTGAAATTGCATTTGAAATTGATTTAAAAGGAGAATTTGATACACCTGATAAAGTCAAAAAAGACCATAAGCGAAAAATAAATCAGCTCTTCACGTTTGGCGTAAAAAAGATTATTTGGCTTTATACAGATTCTCAAATTGTTAAAATAATTACACCAAAAGAAACAACCTACCAAGAATGGGATAAGGCTATTAATGTATTAGAAAAATATTCTATCAATATTGAGGAGATTATAAAAAAATATCAAAAAAATTGACCACTTACAATATACTACCCGATACAACCAGAGTTTGGATTTACCAAGCCCAGGTTCCGTTTACAGAAAATAAAATCACAGAAATTCGCCAGCATATTTCCAATTTCACTACAAGTTGGGTCAGCCATAATAATCAATTACGAGCCTTTGGAGACATCTACCATAATCAATTTATTATATTGATGGTTGATGAAAGTTTGGCGGGTGCAAGCGGCTGTTCAATTGATAAGTCGGTGCATTTTATCAAACAAATAGAACAACATTACAATGTTGATTTATTTGATAGGATGACTTTTACCTATAAAGATGGCGAAGAAGTAAAATCTGCGCCAAGAATAGAATTTTCCCAACTTTATAAAACTGGAAAAATTAATGATAACACTTTGGTCTTTGACAATTTAATAAAGACTAAAGGGGATTTTGAAACCAATTGGGTCAAACCCTTAGGTGAAAGTTGGCACAAACGAATGGTTTAATTTAGCGGTAAGGAAAACCGAAATAATTAATAAATGGTAAGTATTTGCCTGCGCCCCTAAAAAATGGGTTGTCCTTCTACCGATAAAACAGCTTCAAAATAACTTTCGCTGGGGTGTGGAATACCTATCATTTTTAAAATAGTAGGCGTAATATCTCCAACTGTTCGGGTGGTTTTATCCTTATTTCCAGCTTGTTCTTTTAATAGAGGCGAACTAATAATTAAAGGTGCTTTTACGGCATCATCAAATGAGACCACCGCCTTATTTCCCTTATTTCCTAGCTTTAAATTATTCCAATTATCTCCTAAAGTTATCATAGAATTTGGGTTTCCCATATTTTCTAGAGAGTTATCAATGGTAGCCAGTTGATTGATTGAAGTTGGCTCAGAAGTACCTCCGTCCGCTAGAAAAATAATAATGGTATTGTCATATTGTTTAGAAACTTTCAAATAATCTATAAGTCGCCCAATATGCTTGTCCAAATCAAAAACCATAGCAGCATAAATTTCCATTTTTTTAGCTTCTACTGCTTTTAATGCCGGCGGTAAATTTTCCCAATTGGGTATATTTAAATCATCCATTCCTATATACAGTCCCAATGTTAGTTGGTTTGCTATTCTTGCCTCATAAACAGCTTGATACCCTTCCTCATATTGACTACTAAAATTTTGAATCGTTCTGGCGGGTGCCTGCAAGGGATAATGCGGTGCAGTAAAAGAAAGGTAAGCAAAGAAAGGTTTCTTGCGCGCTTTCTTTTTACCTGCCGAAAAAAAAGAGAGTAGTTGTCTAGAAAAATATTGAGTAGTATAAAAATCTTCCGAAATTTCTTTGATGTTGTTATTCTCTCTAAAAATAGCAGGAAAGTAGCGTTTATTCCCCAGATGATTACACTTTTCTTCCATCAAGGCAAAAGACTGTTGAAAGCCTCGAGCAATAGGCATATCCGCTTTTGTCGTCCCCAAGTTCCATTTACCACTCATCATCGTTCGATAGCCAACAGCTTTTAATAATTGAGCAATCGTCACCGCTTCTGCTTGTAATTGATTGGTGCTTGGCATTTGTGCTTGCGAAGTCCCTGTGAGTAGCATCGAGCGTGTTTTAGCATCATCACTAGGTGTATAAAAATCGGTAAATAAAATACCTTCTTTGGCTAATTGGTCAATATTAGGCGTAAGGATTTCGCCGCCGTAGCAACCGATTTCTGAATAGTCTAAATCATCTGCTAGAATGATTAGAAAATTGGGGCTGTTGGGTGGTAATTCTTTGTTTTGCTGACAATTTGTAAATAGTAAAATAAAGAAAAAAAATAGAAAACGGAATCTAGGTTTCAAATCACATTTGTTAATTTCTCTACCGTACACTTTTTGAAAACGCCGCCTTTGGCGACTAAAACATGGGGT
>CAYMSC010000192.1:6285-10809 GCA_964392805.1 uncultured Saprospiraceae bacterium | reverse complement strand
CCACCAAATATTTTGGAAGTGACGGATGCTTCTCAATTATTAGGATTGGTTGCGGCAAGAGATGCGTTGGAGGATGCAGGCTATGGTCAGAAGAATCCTAAATTAACCAGAGAGTTAAAAGATAAAACAGGCGTGTTATTAGGCGTCGGTGGTGGTCAGAAGTTGATTACACCATTGATTGCTCGATTACAATATCCAATTTGGGAAAAGGCATTACGAGCGAGTGGGGTAGCGGAAACAGACATACCTAGAATCGTTGACAAAATGAAAAAAGCCTACATCGGGTGGAATGAAAATTCTTTCCCAGGCTTATTAGGGAATGTTATTTCTGGTAGAATTACCAATCGTTTTGACCTTGGAGGAATCAACTCTGTAGTCGATGCCGCTTGTGCAGCATCTTTGAGTGCGATTAAAATGGCGTTGAGTGAATTGGTAGAAGGCCGAGCAGATATGATGTTAACGGGAGGGGTCGATACCGACAATTCTCCATTTATGTATATGTCTTTTTCTAAGACACCCGCCTTTTCAAAATCAGGTAATATCAGCCCATTTAGTGATAAAGCGGATGGGATGTTAATTGGAGAAGGAGTGGGGATGATTGTTTTGAAAAGATTGGAAGATGCAGAAAGAGATGGCGACCAAATTTATGCTGTTATCAAAGGCGTTGGAACATCAAGTGACGGTCGATTCAAATCTGTTTATGCACCTCGTTCTTCTGGACAAGCAATGGCAATTGAAAGAGCTTACGAAGAAGCAGGATTTGACCCGAAGACGGTTGGTTTATTAGAGGCACACGGGACAGGAACTGGCGCAGGTGACCCTACAGAATTCAATTCCATGCAAATGGTATTTGGGAAAGATAATCCACAGAAGCAGCATATAGCATTGGGTTCTGTCAAATCTCAAATTGGGCACACCAAAGCAGCAGCAGGAGCGGCAGGAATCATTAAAACAATTTTGGCGCTCCACCATAAAGTATTGCCACCGACCATCAATGTAGAGCAACCGAATTCCAAGTTTGATATTGAAAACTCTGCGATTTATATCAATACCGCAACTAGACCTTGGATGCGAGGAACAACCCCTCGTCGAGCAAGTGTCAGTGCTTTTGGTTTTGGAGGAATTAATGTACATATTGCGATGGAAGAATACACCAAATCGCAGCAATCGACTTATAGAATACATCAACCTTATCAGTCTATTTTACTTAACGCAAATACGCCAAATGAATTATTGACGATTTGTCAAAATGCATTGCAAAGTATTGAAAAAGAAGGAAATACGGCGTTCAAATCTTTAGTAGATATAAGTAATAAAGGAGCGATTACTGCCAACCAAGCAAGAGTAGGTTTTGTAGTAACTGATGCGGAAGAATGTAAAACAGTTTTAGAAATAGCCATCAAAAATATACAAGGAGGAGCAGCTAATTGGGAACATCCAAAAGGAATTTACTACCGCGCTAATGGAGTAGCTGCTAATACCAGAGTAGTTGCTTTATTCTCAGGTCAAGGTTCGCAATATGTGGGCATGGGTAAAGAAATTGCCAATGCTTTTCCACCATTATTAGAAAGTTTTGAAAAAATAGATGTTGCATTTGAAAAAGAAGGAAGAGAAAGGTTGACAAAAACTATTTTCCCTATTCCTGTTTTCAATAAAGCTGCCGAAAAAGCGCAGCAAGTAGCATTGACAAAAACCCAAAATGCTCAACCTGCCATCGGTACGTTGAGTATGGGTTTATATAAGATTTTACAACAGGCTGGTTTTAAATCTGACTTCACCGCAGGGCATAGTTTTGGAGAGTTGACAGCTTTATGGGCAGCAGGTGTTTATGATGATGCTACTTTTTTAGCTTTGGCTAAAGCAAGAGGTGCAGCAATGGCAGCTACTAATCCGAATGCAGAAACAGGAACGATGTTAGCGGTGAAAGCACCCTTGGCGCAAGTCGAACAAGCGATTACCAGCTTACAAGGTGTAACCATCGCCAATGTCAATTCCACCAATCAAGTTATTTTAGGTGGTAGCAATGCCGCCATAGATAATGCGGCTAATACCTTAAAAGCGAATGGATTTTCCGTTGTTCCCTTACCTGTTTCCGCAGCATTCCACACGGAATTTGTTGGCCATGCACAAAAGCCTTTTGCCGCTTTTGTATCGAGTCAAAAATTTAATAGTCCACAAATTCCTGTTTATTCCAATACCACAAGTACGGCTTATCCGAATGATTCAGCGGCTATTCAAAATATCTTGCAAGGACATATTTTAAAACCTGTTTTATTTAAAAGTCAGATTGAAAATATGCACCAAGCTGGCGGACGAATTTTTGTAGAGTTTGGACCTAAAGGGGTATTGACCAATTTGGTAAAAGACATATTAAAAGGGCAAGATTTTCAAGCCGTTGCTTTAAATGCGAATGGTCGAAAAAATAGTGATTTACAATTGCGTCAAGCAGCGATTCAATTAAGAGTAATCGGAGTAGCCTTGAATGAAATTGATGTATATAAAAAGCCATCCAAAGCGGCAGCTAAATTGACAAAACTAAACGTCAAGCTAGGTGGTCATAATTACGTAAGTGCGCCAACAAAAAAGGCTTATACAGATGTAATGAATGATGGATTTAAAATTCAAGGCGGCGGCACATCAGTTGCTGCAAAACCAATTATCAAAGAAGTAGAAAAAATAGTAGAAGTAGAGAAATTTATAGAAGTACCAGTAGAAAAAATAGTAGAAAAAGTTATCTATCAAAATAATAACGAAGCAGCAGACATGAATAAAGAAATTGTCCAATTACTCCAAACCACGTTAGAGCACTTCCAGACCCAACAGACTAAGTCAATGGAAGTGTTCGAGCGCTTTTTATCGGAGCAAAACCAACAATCACAGCAGTTATTAAATATGCTGTCTCAACAATTAGGTGGTGCTTCCCATCAAGTGATAAAACCTTCCAATGGAAATGGTCACAGTAATGGCAATGGACATGCCCAAATAACTGCTTCAACCAAACCAACTTTTGCACCAATTGTAGAAGAAAAGATTGCATCCGTAGCCCCAAGCACACATTTGACGGAGGCAGTGAAGGTGACGAAAACAGTAGTAAGCAATGAACAGTCGGCAGTTGGCAGTCAGCAGCAGCCAGCGTCTGGTGGTCTAGACACTAAAAAGCTAGAAAATATTCTTTTAACAGTGATTTCTGAAAAGACAGGTTATCCAGCAGAAATGTTGGAACTGAGCATGGACATGGAGGCCGATTTAGGAATTGACTCTATTAAGCGAGTAGAAATATTTGGAGCGATGACAGAAGATTACCCAGAAGTATCGGGTATCAATCCAAATGATTTGACGGAGTTGAGAACCTTGGGACAGATTGTAGATTATTTGGCAGGAAAAACAGGCGGGGCAGTTGGCAGTATGCAGTCGGCAGTGAGCAGTGAGCAGCCAGCGGTTGCAGCAACTCAACCAGCAACTAGCAACCAGCAACCAACCACCTCTGGTGGTATGGATACCAAAAAACTAGAAAATATTCTCCTAACGGTAATTTCCGAAAAGACAGGTTATCCAGCAGAGATGTTGGAATTGAGCATGGACATGGAGGCGGATTTAGGCATTGATTCTATCAAACGAGTAGAAATATTTGGAGCGATGACAGAAGATTACCCAGAAGTATCGGGTATCAATCCAAATGATTTGACGGAGTTGAGAACGTTGGGGCAGATAGTGGATTATTTGGCAGGGAAAACAGGCGGGGCAGTTGGCAGTATGCAGTCGGCAGTTAGCAGTACATCAGAACCAGTGGCAGTAGCTCAACCAGCAACGAGCAACGAGCAACCAGCATCAACTGGTGGAATGGATACTAAGAAATTAGAAAATATCCTATTGACGGTTATCTCTGAAAAGACAGGCTATCCAGCAGAAATGTTGGAATTGAGCATGGACATGGAAGCCGATTTAGGCATTGATTCTATTAAACGCGTAGAAATTTTCGGCGCAATGACCGAAGATTATCCAGAAGTATCGGGCATTAATCCAAATGACTTGACGGAGTTGAGAACGTTGGGGCAAATAGTAGATTATTTGGCAGGGAAAACAGGCGGTTCAGTAGGCAGTACGCAGTCGGCAGTTAGCAGTACATCAGAACCAGTGGCAGTAGCTCAACCAGCAACGAGCAACGAGCAACCAGCATCAACTGGTGGAATGGATACTAAAAAACTAGAAAATATCCTATTAACAGTTATCTCTGAAAAGACAGGCTATCCAGCTGAGATGTTAGAATTGAGTATGGATATGGAAGCGGATTTGGGAATAGATTCTATCAAGCGAGTAGAGATATTCGGAGCGATGACAGAAGATTACCCAGAAGTATCAGGTATCAATCCAAATGATTTGACGGAGTTGAGAACCTTGGGACAAATAGTAGATTATTTAGCAGGGAAAACAGGCGGTTCAGTAGGCAGTACGCAGTCGGCAATTAGCAATACATCAGAACCAGTGGCAGTAGCTCAACCAGCAACGAGCAACGAGCAACCAGCA
>CAYMSC010000192.1:0-6185 GCA_964392805.1 uncultured Saprospiraceae bacterium | reverse complement strand
TACATCAGAACCAGTGGCAGTAGCTCAACCAGCAACGAGCAACGAGCAACCAGCATCAACTGGTGGAATGGATACTAAAAAACTAGAAAATATCCTATTAACAGTTATCTCTGAAAAGACAGGCTATCCAGCTGAGATGTTAGAATTGAGTATGGATATGGAAGCGGATTTGGGAATAGATTCTATCAAGCGAGTAGAGATATTCGGAGCGATGACAGAAGATTACCCTGAAGTATCAGGTATTAATCCAAATGATTTGACGGAGTTGAGAACTTTAGGTCAGATAGTAGACTATTTGGCGAGCAAAACTGGTAAAAAAAAAGTCCTAGCGTAACCTTAGTAGGCGATACTTTCAAAGTATCTCCTACTTTAAAAGTGAATAAAGAAAAAGAAAGAGGTGCTCAGAAAGCACCGCTTTCTGCAAAAACGACTACTTTTCATGGAGTCGGTAGACATCAAGTCGGCTTAGATTATTTACCACAACCAGACCAATTAGCCTTCACCTTACCTGATACACATATTGCATTGGTGACCAATGAAGGGACCGCTTTTACTGTTGAGACTATCAAAGCTTTAGAAGCAAAGGGCAATAAAGTGGTGGTTTTAAATCTAAACCAAGTTGTTAAAAATCCTATTCAAAATAATGCAATTTCTTTAACTGCAAATACAGATGAGGCAATTGCTTCTGCTTTACAGACGATTGAACGGGAATATGGTAAAGTCGGTACTTTTATCCACCTTCACCCAAATCTAACCTTCCAAAACGGCAACTTCGCTCAACATTTTCAAACAGAAAAGGCCATCGTTAAAACCGTATTTTTACTAGCGAAGCATTTACAACACCCCCTTACTGAATTGGGCAAAAGCCAAAGAGCGAACTTCTTGACCATCAGTCAAATGGATGGACATTTAGGACAAGGTAAAAAAGGAGATGTATCGGTTTTAGCGGGAGGTTTAAGAGGATTGGTTAAGTCCTTAAATTTAGAGTGGTCCAGTGTATATTGCCGAGCAGTCGATTTAGCCTACGAATTACCCACCGAGCAAAAATCCAATCAAGTAATAGCAGAATTGCATGATGCAGATGTATCCGTTATGGAAACAGCTTTTTCGAAAACAGGTCGAAAAACCATCATTGCGACGCCTGTTGAAGTAAAAGAAAATCAGGAAATTAAAACGACGGTCACCAAAGATTCTGTCTTTTTAGTGAGTGGTGGAGCAAAAGGGGTGACTGCCACTTGTGTCAAAGAAATAGCTAAGACTTTTGGTTGTAAATTTATTTTATTGGGTCGTTCTTCGAATGATTTTGAAATACCAGCTTTCGCGAAAAACGAGGAGAATGAAGGTGCATTAAAACGGTTGATTATGACCGATTTAAAAGAAAAAGGAGAAGCCCCAAGTTTACCAAAAGTAAAGTCTACTTACAATCAAATCATTTCTAAAAAAGAAATACAAGGTACTTTAGATGCTTTAGCCAATTATGGTTCGGAAGCCGTTTATTTAAAAGGCGATGTGACGAATGCCGCTAGTTTTAAAAATGAACTAGCTAAAATTACTGAGCAATTAGGTACCATTACAGGCGTGATTCATGGAGCAGGAAGATTAGCTGATAAATACATTCAAGATAAAACGGAGCAAGATTTTGATAATGTATTGTCTGTTAAATTAGATGGTTTATTGAGTTTATTGCAAAGTGTCGATATTCATCATTTAGACCACTTAATGTTATTCTCTTCCGTAGCTGGTTTTTATGGAAATGTAGGTCAAACAGATTATGCGATTGCCAATGAAATACTAAGTTCGGCTGCTCATTTATTTAAAACCAATCATCCAAATACTCACGTTTCTGCGATTAATTGGGGTGCGTGGGATGGCGGAATGGTCAGCGAAGCTTTGAAAAAGCAGTTTGAAGCAGCAGGTGTCAGTTTGGTGAATAGCGAAGGTGGTGCAGCCATGTGTGTCAACGAATTAAGTGGTGCTTATTTCAATGAACCACAAGTAGTCATTGGTGGTACTTTACCAGCAGGTATAAGCCATATTAGTGATGATTTACAGACGCATACAATACAGCGGACTTTTACCTTAAAGGATAATCAATTTTTATATCACCATGTCATTCAAGGTAACGCTGTATTACCCGTAGTAAATGCAGGTGGCTGGATGTCGCAAAGTTGTGAAAAATTATTCCCCGATTTCCAAGTCTTCACGGTGGAAAATATGCAATTATTCAAAGGGATTGTTTTTGATGATAAAAAGGATAAGCCAAGGACTTATACTTTGGCATTAAAAGAATTAGAAAAGTCAGCCGATAAAATTATTTTTGAAGCAACCGTATCTAGTCAACCAAAAGGCAAAAAGTTACCAACCTTTCATTATAAGTCAAAGGTAATTTTGATGAATAAAAAAGCTATTCCAACAGCTCCAAAATTTCAAGCAAAATTAAGTAGCACATTTGACCCCATAAAAGGGGATTATTTATACAAAGATGGTTCACTGTTCCATGGTCGTTATTTCCAAGGCATCGAACAAATTTTAGACTGGAATGAACAACAGATTGTTTTGTCTTGCAAAGCACCTAATGTATCTGCTGCTGCCCAAGGACAATTTCCCGTCCGTTCGGTGAATACGTTCTTTTCCGATATTCAATATCAAGGGATGGTGATTTGGGTTCAGAAATACCATGATGGGGCAAAGAGTTTACCATTGGCGACTGTTTCTGCGACTATTTATGAGCCTGTTCCTTTTGAAAAAGAATTATTTGTACAAGTGGAAATTGTGGAAAGTACCGATTTTAAATTGGTAGCGAATTGCACGACTTATGATGCGGAGGGGAAAATTTATTTGGTAACGAAGGGTGCTGCAGTAACCGTATCTAAAGATTTGGAATGGTAAGATTAAATCGCCCCCATACTATAAAATTGTTTCAACTATATTTATAGCATGGGGAATAAAGGGGGCGATTATTTAGATCAAACTAGTGTTTCATATTAACACACAAGGCGTTTAAAAATTTTGATTATACTAATTAATTTATGCTGCAAAATTGAGCTTATTTTCTTTATTTCCATTGTAATGAATGGTAACAAATAGATAACAAATGGCTAAAAAACTCCATTTATACTATCAAAACAGAGCAAAAGAATACGATTTGGTCTATGATAAACCAGAACGGCAAAATGATTTAAAAAAGCTACATGCTTATTTAAAAAAGGCATTTGAACATAAAACAGTTTTAGAAATTGCTTGTGGGACTGGCTATTGGACACAGACGATTGCCGAAACTTGCCAAATGATTCATGCGACGGATATAAATTCAGCAGTACTAGAAATAGCTCAATCAAGAAATTATAATACCCCTCATGTGCTATTTGAACAAAAAGATTTATGGTCATTTGAACGGGTCGCAGAACATATGGATGGACTGTTTGGTGGTTTTATCTGGTCGCATCTTTTAAAAAAAGATTTACCTCGTTTTTTGAACATGGTAAAAAATCTAGTTGCCCAAAATGGCGTCCTTGTTTTTATTGATAATAAATATGTGGAAGGTAGCAATACGCCGATTGCTAGGATAGACGACTACAGCAATACTTATCAGATTAGGAAATTGCAGAATGGTGCCGAATATGAGGTGTTAAAAAATTTTCCTACTAAAACAGAAATGGCAATATTGATTGCCCCTTTTGGATTGGAAATGGAATGGATGGAATTGGATTATTATTGGGTTTTGAAGTTGAACAAACAGTCCCATTAGGGACTATATATCGGTAGATAAAATAAGCAAACATCTTAAAACCCATTGTGCCATTAGGTACAATATGTGTATTTCCTAGACTGATTTTACATATTGTACCTAACGGCACAATGTGAAGTCCTATCAATCTATCTATTTTCTACCGATATACAGTCCCTAGCGGGACTATCTGATGAAATAAATTTATTTATTAACCAAAATCTGCTTGAAGGAGAAAGCAAAACAAAATACTATGGCGAATACTTATACACAAATCCATATTCAAGCAATTTGGGCTGTTCAAAATAGAGACTGTCTGATTGGCAAAGAATGGAAGCAAGAATTGTATAAATACATAACAGGTATTATTCAAAATAAGGGGCATAAGATGCTACAAATAAATGGAGTGGAAGACCATGTACACATGTTTTTTGGGATGCGACCAAAAGAGGCGCTATCTGATATAATGAAAATTGTCAAGCAAGAATCAACCAATTGGATTAATGAAAAAGGCGTTTTACGAGCGAAATTTTCATGGCAGGCAGGATTCGGTGGCTTTTCATATGCTAAATCACAGGTACCACAAGTCTGCCGCTATATCGAAAATCAAGAAGAACATCATAAAAAGAAAACCTTTATTGAAGAATATATTGAATTTTTGGATGCTTTTAAGGTGGAGTATGATGAGCGATTTATTTTTAAACCGGTATTATAAAGTGCCTTTAGGTACTGTATGTTGGTAGAAAAGTTAGGTATAAAAACCAGTGAATCCTTGTGCCTTTAGGTACAATATGTAAAAAGGTCGCATTACATACTGTACCTAAAGGCACAGGGAATTGGTATTTTGTTATTGGCCCTTTTTACCGACATATAGTCCCTATCGGGACTTGGAAATTACTAAATGCTATAAAAACTAAAATTATGTTTGAAAAATATTTCCCCAATCTTGATAATTGGGTCAACAGTCGAGGTTGGGTTGAATTAGGAAGTGATGAAGAGAGTAGTAGTTGGGTTCGCATTTTAGATATGGGCGGAATGGTTTGGGAAGATAAGGGAAGCACTTCTTTGGATGAAGCCTTAAATGTGGCTGATGCTTGGTTGGCTAAGGAAATGTGAGGAAAATTTGAATAATATTTGTCTATTTTGAAAGTTTTCGGTTAATGTAAGGAACTATGAAAAAACAATTGACTATAGCAGAAATGTGTGGTGAAATTAAACGTATTTACTATAAAAAGGAAACGCATAGAGACGATATTATTGATATCATGAGATTAGTTGGTCGATTTAATGATGCTTATAAAGCAGAAAAACTGACAGAAGAAAATCTAACGGTTTTATTAGAAACAGAACTTAAAATTGCCAATTCAAAAGGAGGGTTCAAACAATTAGTGGAAAAAGAACTGTTGAGATATATCGCTTATTTTCCTAGACGATTATATCAAGAAGGAAAAATAAAAACTTTGCCATCTATTGAAAAAGCAGATAAAAAGGAAAAAGCAGCTATTCAATTTATTGATTTTGCTAAAAAACTATTACTTGTAAAAATTCCTAGAGATGCTTTTTCTGGAACTAGAAAAGGATATGCAATAGATTTATTAGGAAAATTATCAGATTACTTTGAATTTCCTGAATTTATTGAAATATCCAAAAAAGCACTAAGGGAAAAAAGTAAACAACAATTTTTTGATACGATTCAGGCATTAGAAATGTATTTTAAAAAGAGAAATACAACACCTGATGAAGAAATAGTCAATAGGATTGAGAAAAGATTTGAAAAAGCTAAAACCAGGTCAGAGGCAGTTGGTTGTTTATCTTTTCTAGTAAATACAGGGGTGATTAGTGAACTTGGAGCATTAGATAGCATTGATGAATGGAAAGAAAAAAATGAATCTTGGTATTAGCAGAAATTAAATAACATGAAAAACAAAATAGCCATCATAGGCATGTCAGGCCTTTTCCCAGGTTCGTCTACCAACGAACAATTTTGGGAGAACCTGCTGCAACAAAAGGACCTCACGAGTATGGCGACGGAGGAGGACTTTGGCGTAAACCCGACTAAATTTTATCAGTCGGGCAAAGGAGTAGTGGATAAAACCTATTCCCTGAGAGGTGGTTATATTCGAGATTTTGAATTTGACCCTAAGGGCTATGCTTTAGAAGCAGATTTTTTATCAGCACAAGATAAATTATACCAATGGTCCATTTATGTAGCGAAGGAAGCTTTAGCACATGCAGGCTATTTTAAGCAAAAAGAGGTCTTGAAAAAATGTGGCGTAATTTTAGGGAATTTATCTTTCCCAACGGGGACTTCTCATAAAAAATTAGCTTCCGTTTATACAGAAACAACACAACAGGCATTAAGAAAACTACTCAAGGATGATAATTTCACTATTCCTGACCATATTCAAGAAACACCAAAAGGAGGAATTATAGATTATACCCCCTCTCAAATGGTGGT
>CAYMSC010000191.1:0-10817 GCA_964392805.1 uncultured Saprospiraceae bacterium | reverse complement strand
GGAATTAATTTTGCTTTTTAAGCATTCCTAGTGTATTTTTGCAATCATTTTATCAATAGAGAGACTTAATTCATAATAAAAAATAGGATTTGATAGAGTTTAAACGTTTTGAGTTAGCGAATGGATTAAGAGTAGTCGTCCATGAAGATAGTAGTACCCCAATGGTTGCGGTCAATATTTTGTATGATGTTGGAGCCCGAGATGAATCACCAGATAAGACAGGGTTTGCTCATTTATTTGAACATTTGATGTTTGGAGGGTCTGCTAATATTCCCAATTTTGATGAACCAATTCAATTAGCAGGAGGAGAGAATAATGCTTTTACTAACAACGATATTACGAATTTCTACATCATGCTTCCTGCTGAAAATATAGAAACTGCTTTTTGGTTGGAATCAGACCGAATGTTGAGCCTGAATTTTAATAAAGAAAGTTTGGAAGTACAGCGAAAAGTGGTGTTGGAGGAATTTAAAGAAACCTGTCTGAATCAACCTTATGGAGATGTATGGCATCATATATCAGATATGGCCTATAAAGTGCATCCCTACCGCTGGCCTACAATTGGTAAGATTCCTAAGCATGTAGAAGATGCTACTTTAGAAGATGTAAAAGATTTCTTTTATAAGTATTATCGACCTAATAATGCGATTCTCGTTGTATCGGGAAATACAACAGAGGAAGAGGTAAAGGCATTAGCAGAAAAGTGGTTTGGACCAATACCTAGAGGAACGACGATTACTAAAAATATTCCAAAAGAACCAAAGCAAAAACAATTAGAAAAAAGAACTAAAAAAGCTAAGGTACCCATTGATGCGCTTTATTTAGCATTTCATATTCCCGGACGACGAGCGCTTGATTATTATACTACGGATTTATTATCAGATGTATTGAGTAATGGTGCTTCTGCTAGATTGTATCGGCGATTGCTCAAGGAAAAGCGTTTATTCAATTATATCGATGCCTATATTACGGGTAATATTGACCCTGGATTATTAATTATAGAAGGTAAACCAGCCGAGGGAGTAAGTATGGAAGTGGCAAAGGCGGCAATTTGGGCAGAATTAGAAGAATTAAAGCAAGATTTAATACCTGAGAAAGAATTAGTCAAATACAAGAATAAGGTGGAAAGCACCCTAGTATTCTCTGAAATTAGCATATTAAACAAAGCTATAAATCTAGCCTTTTTTGAATTATTAGGAGATATTGATTTAATCAATCGAGAGAAAGCTATTTATCAAGAAGTAACCACAGCGGATATACAAAGATTGGCAAAGAACATTTTTATATCAGAAAATTGTTCAGAATTACATTATATCGCAGAGCGAGAAGAAGTAGCTGTTTAAAATATTTTTAAGACTTTTTACACAATCCCAGTTCTAAGCTAGGCTGTTCAGAATTATAAAAATATGAGTAAAAAATTTACCCATTTAGATGCCTCAGGAAATCCATCGATGGTAGATGTAGGGGAGAAGAAAGTTACTAAACGAATTGCTAAAGCAAGAAGTATTATAGTAGTAGACGAAGAGATTTTAGCTCAATTTACAGGAAGAGATATTGAAACTAAAAAAGGCCCTGTTTTTCAGACAGCGATTATAGCAGGAGTAATGGGCGCAAAAAAAACAAGTGAACTAATTCCACTTTGTCATCCGCTAGGATTAGATAATTGTCAAGTAGCCATCCACATTAACGAAGCGAATGAAATTGTAATTGATTGTACCGCAAGTTTATCAGGAAAAACAGGAGTAGAGATGGAAGCGTTAACGGGAGCATCCTTAGCCGCCTTGACTATCTACGATATGTGCAAAGCTTTTTCTCATAATATTATCATCAAAGAAACTAAGTTGATGGAAAAAAGTGGAGGAAAAAATGATTTTAAAAGGGATAAGTAAGGGGTTATATAAAAAATTCCGTATTGAAATAAAATCTAATTCGTAACTAAATTATTTGGTCACCATATAAGCACGCATATCCAATTGTATTATCTCCGCATGATTAGCGTCTATTGCAGTATGATTTAATGCTACGTCCTGTATATTAAATAAAGTAATCGTTGCACTTTTATCCATGATTTTGGATAAGTCGAGATACAAGACATCAAAAATCGGATTTGGAAAAGCATTGATATCCGTTACATCTGTAACTATGCGTTCTGCTGGAGCAGCAGTTCTTCACTATGCACCTACTATTGGTGTAATAAACCATTGTAAGTTGTGACTAGTATTTGACTATTAAATGTAAAAGAAGAGTTTACTAAAAGTGACATTATCCTATTTACGAGCAAAGCAGCAATTACTTTGTTCCTTGTAATTCATCTAGGGTCTTCCCCGTAATAGCAACCACCGCTGGTCGAGGAATAGTATCTCCACCATCCGGCCAATGACTGGTTAAATCATCAGGCCCAGAAGAATATTCTCCGGGATGCTGGACACTTAAAAATAAGGTTTTGCCATCAGGGGCAAAGAAAGGCCCTGTAAGCTCGGCATCTCTGGGCGCACTAACCATTTGAATTACTTTACCAGCTTGTGGGCCTGTTCTTGGAACAACGAAGAGACCATTATTTTTGAAAGGAATATAAGGTGCTTTATTCATCAAACTACCAGAAATATCAGAAGTAATCCAAAGATTTCCAGCCTTATCGAATGCCATATTATCAGGACAGGCAAAACCTGTTTCTTCTCCTCCTGCTAAATAAAGAGAAGGTTTGAAAGTTAAGGAAGCATGGTCTCCGTCCGTTTCTTCGATTTTCAGAATAGACCCAAAATAATTTTTCTTAGTAGAATTATTGGTAAGAGATACCAAAACATTACCATTGACAGGGTCAATTTCTATATCTTCGGGTCGGTCTAATGGCGTGGCACCGATAAACTTAGCAGCTTTGCGCATTTGGACAAGCACGTCTGTTTGGTCCTTAAACATTTTTTTAAGAATTGGATTTTCTTCGTGAACCAATGGAAGCCATTTTCCTAAAAGCGTATTGGCAACATAAAGAGTTCCTTTAGAAAGAGAACCTGGCTCAGACCCGATGAATTTATATAAAAATTGATTGACAGAATCATCTCCAGAATAAACAACTAACCTGCCATCTTCTAATTCTTTAATCGTCGCACATTCATGCGCACATCTACCTAAAGCGACATGCTTTTGTGCTTTGCCTGTATGCGGATCTACTTCTACAACCCACCCATAGTGTTCTGGTGGATTATCGTATTGGGTATGCCATGCTAAAAATGCTCTTTTCTCAATTCGTTTTCCACTCTTGAAATCTCTTTCTCCATAAAACATGTCATAATTTTCTTCACAAGTCAGAATTGTTCCCCAGGGGGTCACGCCACCAGAACAATTGCCAAGCGTACCCATAGCAGAAGTTTTTCCTGCAATAGGTTGGTCCCAGTTGAAAGGAATATCTGTTAGACCATTTACCCGTTTATTCAATGGGTCATTTTCTACAACTTTCCATTTGCCTTTATCATCCTTTTTTACCCTAAGAATACTACCTCCTACATTATACATCTCTTTTTCTACTTGCTTCTTAGACTTTGCTCCTCCGACATGATTGGAAACAAAAAAAGGGTCAACGTATTCGTGATTTACCCACAAAATTCCATCATCAGGATTTCCTTTTTCTAAAGGGATAAAAGCAGTAAAATCATTATTAAAACCAAAGGTATCATTTTCACTAATGGCATCTTCCCACTTGACGAGAACGTCACAGTCTAAGCCTTTAGCTAACTTTAATTTATCTTCTTGAGAGGGAGAAATACCTTTTAATTCTTTATAGTAAGAAGTCGCTAAAGGAATTAAAGTAGGAGCAAGTGACCCAACGGCAAC
This sequence comes from uncultured Saprospiraceae bacterium, assembly GCA_964392805.1. GTDB lineage: Bacteria > Bacteroidota > Bacteroidia > Chitinophagales > Saprospiraceae > JAFMDF01. The sequence continues at coordinate 6,989 of CAYMSC010000191.1, read as the reverse complement.
ACCTTTTCCTAAAAATTCTAAAAAGGTTCTTCGATTAATGGATTTTGTCGGCATAGATTTTTTATTTATTAGGCTCTTTGACAAATTCTGTGAAAGCAGCAGTCATAGAACGATTTATTTTTTAGATAATTGGGACTTACAGCAAAAAAGTATTAATAGGTTGAAAGTAAATTTGAGTTCCCATTCTAAAATACAATATACTGACTATTTTACTAACTAATCAAGTCTATACGGCCTATATAAAATTTAGTGAACGCCAATAAAAAATGGGTTGACATTCGAGAATGTCAACCCATTTTTTATAAATATAAATTCTAGTATATTAGTACGACTAGAATTAATAAACTTCAAAAAGTCCAGCAGCACCCATGCCACCACCAACGCACATAGTACAAACAACATACTTTGCACCTCTTCGCTTACCTTCAATCAAAGCATGGCCTACCATTCTCGCACCAGTCATACCATAAGGGTGTCCGATAGAAATTGCACCACCATTAACATTTAATAATTCACTAGGAATTCCTAAACGCTCTTGGCAATAAAGAACTTGTACAGCAAAAGCTTCATTTAGTTCCCAAAGCCCAATATCAGACATTTTTAATCCATGTGCTTTTAATAATTTTGGAACAGCAAAAACTGGCCCGATACCCATTTCATCAGGCTCACAACCAGCAACCGCCATTCCTCGATAAGCACCTAGTGGCTCTAGTCCTCTTTGCTCTGCGAGTTTTCCGTCCATCAAAATAGCCGCAGAACAGCCGTCTGATAATTGACTCGCATTACCCGCTGTTATAACACCTCCTTCAACTACTGTTCTTAAACCAGCTAATGCTTCGGCAGTAGTAGAAGGACGATTGCCTTCATCTTTTGTCAAAACTGCTTCTTCGAAAGTGATTTCTTTGGTGGCTTTATTGAAAATACCTTTTGTGGTAGTTGTAGTAATAACTTCGTCGTCAAATTTTCCAGCCGCTTGCGCTGCCGCAGTTCTTTGTTGACTTAATAGACCATAAGCATCTTGTTGCTCTCTCGTAATGCCATATCTTTTTGCAACAACCTCCGCTGTTTTTAGCATTGGCATATAAACATGTCGGTGTTTAGCTACTAGATTTTTGTCTAAGGCTCTATGCGTGTTCATATGCTCATTTTGCACCAAGCTGATAGATTCTATGCCGCCACCTACAGCGACAGACATGCCATCATACATAATTTGTTTGGCAGCAGTAGCAATTGCCATCATACCAGAAGAGCACTGGCGGTCAATCGTCATTCCTGCAACAGTTACAGGAAGACCTCCTGCCAAGGCTGCTAAACGGCCCATGTTTTGACCAGTAGTACCTTGCTGCATTGCACAACCCATAACACAATCATCAACTTCTGCTGGGTCAATTTTTGCTCTTTTTACTGCTTCTTCAATGACCCAACCAGCCATAGTAGGCCCGTTAGTATTATTAAATGCGCCTTTATAGGCTCTTCCGATACCAGTTCTGGCTGTGGAGACTATTACTGCTTCTTTCATTATGTTAGATTTGATGAATAATAATAAATTAAGCTCATAGCATTTCGATACATTGAATTACTACGAGTTTTTTACTTGACGTTTAATAGTTATATTACTGCAAATAACGTTAAATTAGTATAAATATACTAAGATTAATTCAATAATATTACAATGATTCATGAAAGTTTTTAGAGGATATTGGTATACGGTTGACGGTGTACGGTACACGATTTGAGTCAGAATAAATTGAAAATAAAGTACTTGTGAGAAAATTTTAGGCTGAATTTAATCAACTATACATTTTGTAAATGACTTTTATCCTAAAATGCTTAGAGCTTTCAGTTCTTATGGGCTGAAAGCTCTTTCCTACGATTTATTTTAGAATAAACGCTTTTTTAATTAAAAACTTAAATGTTAAGGAACTACACGAACTGCCAACTGCACCACTGCTTACTGCCAACTGCATTAAGTAGTCTCTTTGCCCAATGCTGCTATATCTCTGACTAATAATCGTTTCCGATTAAAAGTAATAAGGTTTTTTGCTCGAAGTTCATTTAATACAGTAGTTACTGTTTGGCGAGAAGTAGCTGTTAAATTAGCGATTTCTTGATGTGTCAAGAATCGACGAACGACAACTTCATATCCAACACGTTGTCCTTTTTTCTTTGCTAGATTAAGTAAATATTCTACAATTCTTGTCCGAGAATCTCTGAAAACCAAAGATTCGAGTCGTTGTTCCATTTCTAAAACACGATTACCCATAATTTTCATGATGAAAAGCTGCAAACCATTATATTCTCGCATCAAGCTTTTCATTTCGTCCACCGTGATAATACAGACCGTAGTCGATTCCATAGCGTAGGCAAAATCTCTTCTCTTGTCTGCTCCAATAAGCGAAAGCTCACCAAAAACTTCACCAGCATTTAGAATGGCTTTAGTTATTTCCTTTCCTCCTTCACCGTAAGTGCCAATTTTGACCCTTCCATCCGAAAGCAAATAGAGATGTTCCGCTTGTTCTTCGGGGATGTAGATGAATTCCCCTTTTTTAAAGGTTCTTTGTGCATGTTTTTCCATTGCACCACCACCTAATTTTTGCGGACAAAATAGGCTGGTCACATCAACTTTTTCGAGGAGCCATAAAGAATTGGTTTGCATAAGCTATAATTTTAGAGTTTCTGGCAATCTTTGATTTAGAAATATCAAAACATTTTTTCTTACGAAGTTTGGGTTTAATCTTCTTTTGTTTTTTGAAATAATGAAATTTTAATCATTGAGTTGACAAGATAAAGTAATTTCAATGTTTAAACAATGAAGATGGTCTAGTACCTTAACAAATTTAAAGTAGATAGGTTCGATTATGACAAAAGATGAAGTATAATTGTCTTGATTGAGGCAGTCAACTAATGTTTATTAAATTTTTTGAAGGAATCTTTTAAGAAATTCATCGTTCTAGAAGGCATAATTAGTCAGCATTGACATTTCATTTACTAGAATCAAGTATATTGCAGATAAGTAAAAAAAGGACAAATAGAAATTAAAATTCCTGTTGTGAATTGCCGAAGAGACAGAGTAGTATTATGATGAACAATTTTACTCGTTGTAGTAATTTATTAATTCTCTAAAGTTGAGTATGACAATTTCGCTAATATTATTAATCATATTTTTTTTAGCTTTATCTGCTTTATTTTCAGGGTCAGAAATAGCTTTTATATCTTCTAGCAAACTAAGAGTAGAACTAAAACGAAAGAGAGGTTCGAGAAGAGGTAAGATATTAGCGAATTTTTTTGATGAACCTGCTCGTTTTTTGGGAACAATGTTGGTTGGTAATAATATAGCTTTGGTTGTTTTTACCTTTTTAATGACCAAATTGCTGACGCCAATTATTACTCCTTTTATCCAAAGTGAGCCTATTCAATTATTGCTAAATACCATCATCACAACTTTAGTCGTTTTAGTTTTCGGTGAATTTTTACCTAAAACTATCTTTCGTTTATTTGCTGATAACATCTTATATTTCTTAGCGTATCCATTAAGATTTTTTCAGTTTCTATTAGGCGTTCCTTCCTGGATGATGACAAAATTATCCAATTTTTTATTAAAATACGTATTGAAGACACCGATAGAAAAAGTGGATAATGCTTTTACTAGAGTAGACTTAGCTCATTTTATCGAAGCCTCTTTTTCCTCAGATACAGACGAGGAAATCGACAAAGAATTATTCCAGAATGCCCTAGAGTTTCGACAAGTAAAAGTGAAGGAATGTATGGTGCCTCGAACAGAAATAGAAGCTATTGATGTGAACGCTAGTATTGAAGAATTACTAGCTTTATTCCAATCTTCTCGATTGTCAAGAATTTTAGTGACAGATGGCGATATGGATAATATTTTGGGATATGTCCATCATCAACAAATGTTGAATAAACCTAAAAAATTAGCTCCGATTGTTTTAGATATGCCATTTGTGCCAGAGGTCATGCGCGTACAAGAAGTGATGAATCGGTTTATCAAAAATCGAGTAAGTATTGCTTGTGTGGTAGATGAATTTGGAGGGACGGCGGGCATTATTACCTTAGAGGATATAGTAGAAGAGATTTTTGGAGAAATAGAAGATGAACATGACCAAGAAGATTATATCGAACAGCAAATTTCAGCAAAAGAATTTTTGTTTTCAGGGCGACTAGAAATTGATTACCTCAACGAAAAATATGAAGCACTTAATTTCCCAGAAGGCGAATATCATACACTTTCTGGCTATTTAGTAATTGTAACAGAAACCATTCCTCAACAAGGAGCTAATATAGAATTGAGCGGATATCAATTTATTTTAGAATTGGTGAGTGATACAAAAATTGAAACAGTCAGGGTGATAAAATTACCTGAAAGTACTTAAAAAAAATATTGTGCAAATATCTTTATCTACAGTTTGGAATAGCCTCCTTTCTTTTGCTAAAAATCCAAGATTGGACCCATTACCAGAAACCTTTTGGCTACAGCCACAACGGGTTTTTCCTTATTTATTAGCAATAGATTTTTTATTGATGATTCCGCTAATGGGAATTATGAGTGTAACAGGGGTAGAAGACACGGACCATGAAATAATGACCTTATTAGACCAGCCATTGTATTTGTTTTTGGCGGCCGTTATAGCCGCACCTATATTGGAGGAACTATTATTTCGATTCCCGATAGGTCGTTGGTGGAAAATCCCTGCAATGCTTTTTGGAGAAAAAGTGAATGAATTCTCTTTTGTAACTTGGTGGACTAGTAATTTTAAAACACTATTCTGGATCTTCACCTTAATATTTGCAGCGGTTCACTTTTCCAATTTCTCGTCATCGGTTTCTATATATCTAGCGCCAATTTTGGTCTTACCTCAATTAGTATTAGGAATTATGTTAGGATATATTAGAGTAGGATGGGGAACAAGATATAGCATTTTATTTCACGCTATTCATAATGCTATTCCACTCTCCTTATTGCTTTTGGGGGGAGAAGCCTTAAATGGACATTAGTCATAAATTAGCCTATTTGGGTATAGGAAAAACGTTGAACTGAAACAGCATAATAGCTATAAAAATAAGTAGGTGAACAAGCTCTGCCGTAGTTTTTGATAGCGACAAGAAACGAGCTGTTAGCAGGATAGAAAGGGGTGTTGCGATGATTAAAAAATGACTAAGTTGAATATTGTTTTGGAATAAAAAAGTAAATCCGCTAATAAATAAAGTACTATAAAAAATATTAATAAAGTTACGAATCTTATAAGATTTTTCAAATGAATAACCATTAAAAAGCCCTAGGAAAAAAAGTAAAGCTAAAATGGTTAATTTATAGTAAGTATTCCCGTTATCGGTTAATCTAAAATCAATAAGACTAAATTGATTAAAAAAATAAGTATCCCAATAAGTCGATAATTGGTCTTGCCAAAAGAAATAAAAGCTGGCAAAAATAAAGGGCAAAATATATCCTGAAATCATCATCATTGCCTCTTTTATCTTAAATGCCCGAAGCACCATTAAGCCTAATAAAGCTAATAGTAGAAAGAGGATAAAAGCATTATAAAAAAGTGCTGCTGCTCCTAACCAAAAGCCTACATTAAAGATAGCATCTGCACATTTAGTACTTTTAAAAACACCCAGTAAACTAGTAATGGCTAGAATAAGGAACGTATTTCCTAAGAGAATAGAAGATGGGGGTAAAAAATCTTGTATCGCACTTACCAATAAAATATAGAATAAACCTGGTAATAGGCTTACTTCCCTGAATAGCCGATATTTATTAGCTAATATATTAATCAATACCGCCTGTCCGAATACAAGGAATATAGTTGCTATCCCAACAACGATATAATTGTTGCCTAATCCATTTTTCACAAAGACGGATAGAATACCGTCGTTTGCCATATCGTCTGGATAATTATTAAAAAAGTAAGAAACTCTTAGAATAGCAGCATAGAATAGTAGTAATATACTATAAGCAACTTGATTTGTACGGAATATTGATAACACTTATTTGATGATAATTGATAATAAATGAGCTTTGAGCAGCTAAAAAAAATTTCACCAAAAGTACTAATAAAATGGCACTATGGTTGAAAATGTGGATAAATATAAAATTATGGTAAAGGCATAGGGAATAAATATTGGTAGCTTAATTAATTCAAGTTGCGGATAATCGGTAGAAAAGCCTTTAGGCTTTCCTGTCCCCGACCTTCAGGTCGGTTTTGGCTATAAATAGTAGCAATTTCAGGCCAGGCCTAAAGGCCTTTGACGGGAAAGCCTGAAGGCTTTACTACCAATTTTTTCATTGTTCGCAACTTGGATTAATTAATAATTTTTTTGCGTCCCTTTAGTTATTCTTACCAGCTTGACACCTTTAAATAATCCTAATAAAATGGATAATTAAAAAATAAATAAAAAAAAGTGTGGAATTTAGAAAATAGAAGCATCTATAACTAAAAAGCATATTATGTTCCAAATGAAATTATAAAGAACTTGTATATAACGTGTTTTCATTCGTAAAGCCTGCCAATTATTGGCAGGCTTTCTTTTTTCTACCTTTTTATTTTCTTTGGTAAAATTTTGATTAATTTCTTTAAAGACTTTTCAATTTCTTTAAACGAGGGTTCTCTTTTACCTGAATAAAGAAACATCAAACCAAATTGTCCAGATTCTTCTCCTAAAATGTCATAAAAGGTCGCTTTATTAAGCCGATAAACCTCTCGAATAATCCGCTTGATTCTATTTCTATGTACTGCTTTTGGAAATGCTCTTTTTGGTACACTAACGGCAAATTGAGCAGGACTTGTACTCAAGGGCGTTTCAAATTTTTGCCAAATTAATCTTAACGGAAAGACATGAATAGACTGACGTGTCTGAAAAAGCTGTTGAATAGCTTTGCTACTTTTTAATTTTTCTTTTTTTGAAAATTTTAGAGACACGGTGTGGAATATATGGTGTAAGGATTTATCTTAGTTTGCAGTTTGCAGTTT
>CAYMSC010000190.1:7082-10823 GCA_964392805.1 uncultured Saprospiraceae bacterium | reverse complement strand
TGATATTGACCATTTACTTTCTCTACAAAATCTCTTTTGATTCCACCATGCGTTAATTCCCCATGAATCATTTGGCCTTTATAGGGTCCATCGTTGATATAAGAAGGAGTCGTTGGAGAATTACCAATTTCATCTTGAGGTAACCACACTACGGGTAGTTTTTCGGTTAAATTTGCCGTTCCATCAAAATCAACAGACCGAGAACCAAACCAATCACCATTAGATACATGCACGATTTTACTAGAAGGTAACCAATCTCCTTGATTATCTGCCACAAAGATTTCGTTATCTATTCCGATTCCAATCCCATTTGGCGTTCTTAATCCATTCGCCACAAACTCGATAGTTCCCGTTTCTTTAGAAATTTTTACGGCGCTACCCCGATGTTTAGGTTGGTTTAAAGCACTTGCCCCTCCCGGTAAAATACCCGTTGCTAAAGTAGCATAGAAATGTCCATCTTGATAGGCTAAACCAAATCCAAATTCATGGAAATTAGCCGTCACATCCCAAGCGTTACAAACGGTTTGGTATTCATCAATTTGTCCATCTTTATCATTATCCACTAATTTTGTTAACTCTTGTTTTTGCATAATGTAGATTTCATCATCTACAATTTTCAACCCTAGAGGCTCTGCTAAACCAGCAGCAATTTTAGTAGCCGTCATTTTTTCAGGGTCGCCAGATTGCACGCCGTCCACTACATATACCCCACCATCTGAATCCCAAGTACTAACCGCCATTCGACCATCTGAAAAGAAATCCATACCACCGACTTTTGGTAAAAAAGTTGCTGGTCGAGCTTGACTTAAATCATAACTCGGATGCACTTCCTTTAAAGGCGATTTATCACCGGGAATCGTTACATTACTAACCAACATACCATTTGCTGGAGCATCTGTTTTTTTGTGGGTAAAAGCAGAATTAGGCACCGTCACAAATTCTCCACTAGAAAAAGAACGCCATTTTAAAATAATTGCCTGTCCACCCCCATTTTCAAAATATTCTATTCGAAAAGGGTGATACCCCTCTGCCAAAGCCACTTCCCCATCTTTAGCATCCGCCCCGTGTAATCCATCGTGATTAATCACTTCTTTTCCATCAATTAGTAATCTAGAACCATCATCACTTATTAATCGAAAAACAAAATTAGCCCCGCTAGGCACTTTGATATACCCTTCCGCCGAAATCGCAAAATGGTCTTTTAATGGTCCAAAATCATCTCCCTCTGCATCAATAGTAGGCAGCACAAAAGTAAAAGTTGGTTTAGCCTTCCAATCAATATCCGCTAATTTGCTAACGTCTTTATCAAAAACAAAAACATTCCCAATAGCCCCTAAATTCATCTCCGCAGGTATAATACTTGCATCTCCTTTTATTAAATCTTCATCTGCTACTTTAGTAGCTGCCATCGCTTTTTGATTCGCTTCTTCCACTTTATCTAAATCCATAATATAATCAATCATATTTTTCACATCTACTTCATCTAAATCTGGATGAGCACTCATAGCCGCTTCCCCCCAATTTCCAGCACCTCCATTTTTAACCTTATTCACTAACATTGCCACATTCTCATCGGTAAACATATATTTTTTAGCAATATCTAAATAAGAAGGCCCAACTGTTTTTACATAGGTATTATGACAAGTTTTGCAATCGCTCCGAGCTATCAATCTAGCACCTAAAGGTTTTTCTTCTTCCTCGGCATCGCCTCCTACTCTATTTGCATTAGCAATTAAAGGGGATTTAACAAAAGAACAAACAATAGAGGTCGTACTATTATTATTAAGTGTTAATAAACCATCTACATCTACTGATGTCAAGTTTTTAGCCTTTCTTGGAGAAGTATTTATAATGTCAAAGTTCCCAGTAGTTACAATTTTTTCTTTGTTTACAACAGAACTAGCATTGGTTTTTAAAGCAACCGTTACATCACTAGGCACATTTGAAGTTGTAAAAATTCTTTCAAAACTAACCAAGCCTGTCTCTGAAATACTGGCTTCTGGGCTTTCCGAGATTTGAAATTGTTGACCATCAGGCAAGCTTATTTCATAGTTCAAATTAGCCTGTCCTTTCATTATTTGATGCCCTTTATATTGCACTTTCCCTATTATATCATTTCCTTCTTTGGTAATTTTCCAAGGGGTTTGATGTGCATTAACCATCCAAGCATCACCGATACTTACTGGTTGCGGGCCATGAGCAGTCGTATAAACCGCACCATCAAAATTGACATTACCAGACCATACTTTGTACAATGCTGCATCTTGGGTATTATAAGCTGCCCAAACTTCATCATGCAATGCCAACGTAATCATTCTTGGTTGTTCATCTAAGACAGAACGAAAAACCCAAGGACTATAGGGGCGTTCAATGGTAGGAGTGGTGTCTGAGGTACATTGCCAAAGTAGAAAAATGACAAAAACCGCAATTATTTTAGTTATTAGTTTCATACAATATTAATTATGTGGTTTTACGATAGTAACAAATCTACTTTTTTTTAGCGGTACAGAAAATTAGTTAATATGAAATTTACACTAAGCCCTATTAAATGTGTTTAAATTCATATTAATCCTAATCTTTTTATGTTTTTCCGAGTAGATAAATAGTATTTTTGTGATTCAAAAATTAAACTTTTGGCTAGCTTTTTAGTCAAACAGCTATAATTTTCATTTACAGACATCCACTATCTTTTTATAATTTTATAATGAAGCAACTAATTTACTTATTCATCTTCGGCTTATTTTTTACAGCTTGTCAAGGAGACAGTCAACAAAAGACGGCCACTACTACACCAAAACCAGCAGTGAAAAAAATACCTATTCCTAGATTTGATAGAGAATTAGCTTATAATTTTGTGGCAAAGCAAGTAGAGTTTGGGCCAAGAGTTCCAAATACAGAAGCACATACTGCCACTAAAAACTGGCTAGTGAGTCAATTAAAAGAACATGGCGCAACCGTTATAGAACAAGACTTTAAAGCAACCGCCTATACCGGGACGGTATTTAATTCCACCAATATTATTGGTCAATACAACCCTGCTGCTAAAAAACGGATTGTGTTAGCAGCACACTGGGATTCTCGCTTTATCGCAGACAATGACGCTGATGCAGCTAACCATACAGTACAAGTAGATGGAGCAGATGACGGCGCTAGTGGAGTTGGTGTTTTACTAGAAGTGGCAAGAAATTTAAGTACCCTACCTGCTGAAATGGGGGTAGATATTGTCTTTTTCGATGCAGAAGACAATGGAATTTCAGGTGGCACAAAACCTGAGGATAGTTATACTTGGGCTTTAGGGTCTCAATATTGGGCAAAAAATTTACATGCTAGTGGTTATAAACCAAAATATGGTATTCTATTGGATATGGTTGGTGCGAAAAGTCCACGTTTTAGAAAAGAAGGATATTCCATGGCAAATGCACCAAACATAGTTAATAAAGTATGGAAATTAGCGGCAGAAATGGGGCATGGAAACTATTTCACAGATGAAAAAGGAGGAGCTATTACTGATGACCATAGAATGGTCATGGAATTTGCAAAATTCCCAATGATAGATATTATTAATATGCCACATGATTCTGACCCAGTTTTTGTGAAGCACTGGCATACGACCAATGATAACATGGATAATATCAACAAACGAACTTTAGGAGCTGTTGGACAGGTTATGTTAGCGGTTGTTTTTAATGAGGCGATGGGAAGGTTTTAGGCAAAACTGATAGCACAAGCTTTAGCTTGTTT
>CAYMSC010000190.1:0-6982 GCA_964392805.1 uncultured Saprospiraceae bacterium | reverse complement strand
AAGGCACTTACTAAAACAAAACATCATTCTCACTCATTCTCGCCATTTTAAAGACAATTATATTCCTTCCACTGCATCTTTTTCCATTCAATTATGTTTTTCTAAAAAGACCACTTATCTTTTCGGAAAAATATTACTCAATGCAAAAGTTATTCCTACAAAACATCCTTTCCTTATTAATTTCTGCTTTATTTTTAATTGCTTCTACTTGTAATTCTGGTGGGCAAACCAAAGCCGTAGGTGCTACAGAAACGACGGATAAAGACCGACTACCAACCAGAAGAGAATTAAGAGGTGCTTTTCGGAGCAATCATAATTTAACCTTCGTTTATCCCGATAATAAGTCAGCAGAAAGTTTTTACAAAGTAAAGATAGATGCGATGAATAAGAATGAAGATTTGACTTTAAAAGTAAGAGGAGTCAAAGCAAATGAACTAACCAAAGAGCATTTAGCAAATGATATTATTTTTTTGGTTGGAAAAATAGCCAACAATCCTTTATTCCAAGAATTGCAAACCCTACTCCCCATACAAATAACTGACCAATCTTTTATTTTTGATGAAAAGGAATATAAAGCAAAAGAAGACTTATTAAAATTATTTCCCTACCCCAATCCTTATAATCAATCGTTGCCACTTTATTTATTAATAGGAAATGATAACGAAGTCATTCAGCAATTTTTACAGGAAAATTATTCAGATGACCTTTTCCAATTATTACGCTGGAGCTGGGGGTATGAGATTCAACATAAAAGTGAAGTAAGAGTTTCTGGCTATTTTAATGAAAAAACATGGGCATTAGATAAAAAGACACACTTCGATTTTACGGGCCAAAATGATACGATTATAGCTACGGAACATTTCCAATTTATTGCTCATAGCTCTCCACTTTCCAAGGAAGAAGTTACGATAATTGCCGAAAAGTGTGAAGCAAATTATACGACCATCAATAAATTTCTTGGCAAAAAAATAGACTTACCAAGAATTGATTATCATTTTTATTCCTCCGTAGAAAGCAAAGCATTACAGAAATCCAGTATGCTAGAAGCATCTACGAATATAGCCGAAAATAGAGTCGATGTAGTGATGAATGATAATTTTCAAGGAAGTTCCCTACATGTTGAAAATAAATTAATCTTTCAAAAAGCATTAGGTAAACCTCATTTACTCGCTTTGGAAGAGGGATTATCCAACCATTTTACGAAAACATGGCAAAAAAAGGGATATGATTATTGGACAAAAAAATTGTTTCTATCTAATAATTTACCTCCTTTAAATGAGTTGATAAATGATAAAATCTATGAACAAGATTCCTACTTAGTGATGGGAACAATGGCTGGGACTTTTGTAGATTTCTTAATCACAAAATTTGGTAAAAAAGTATTTTTAGAAAAATATAGTGTTTGGAAATATCAAGACTTAATCGCCTTAGAATCTGAGTGGTTAGCTTATTTAAAAGAAATAACCTCAAAGGGGGTAAATAATATTTCAACAACTTCAAAAACAAAATTGCCTTATTTAAAAGGATTCAACTTTGCCCACGAAGGTTATCGTATATACAACGGATATGGTTCCCAATTAGCCAAAGAATCGCTAGAAAGAACCATTGAAATTGGTGCTAATGCCATCGCAATTGTGCCTTATTCCTTTATGCGCAACCCTGAAAAGCCAAGTCATATTCCTATTCATCAGGGCACAGGGGGAGAAAATGACCAAGCTGTTTTATTTTCTCATTATGAGGCTAAAAAAATGGGCATGTCTACCATGTTAAAACCACAGATTTGGGTTGGTAGAAATAGTTGGCCGGGAGATATTAAAATGAAAAATCAAACAGATTGGGACACTTTTTTCGATAATTATTATCGCTGGGTTAGACATTATGCCATGCTTGCAGAAATCAATGAGATGGATAGTTATTGCATTGGAGTAGAATTTGCCAAAGCAACTTTAGCAAAAGAAAAAGAGTGGCGAAAAATCATCAAAAAATTGAGAGGCATCTATAGCGGCCAATTAACTTATGCTGCCAATTGGGGGGACGAATTTGAAAACCTTACTTTTTGGGATGAACTAGATTTTATTGGTTTAAATTGCTATTACCCACTGAGCAAAAGTGATAATCCTTCTAAAAAAGAGCTTAAAAAAACTTTTGACCAAGTAATTAATAAAATAGAAAAGGTTACTCATAAATATAATAAGCCCTTAGTATTTACCGAAATAGGTTTTAGAAGTGTAGCACATCCTTGGAAAAATCCACATGCTGAAGAAGGAAAGCGACCTTTTAATGATGCACATCAAAAATTGTGTTATGAAGTTGTATTAGAAGGTATAAAAAACAAAGAATGGTGCAATGGTATTCTATGGTGGAAATGGCCAAGTTATATGAATTATAGAGGAGAAAAAAATAAAGGATTTAGTCCTAACTTAAAACAAACAGAAGATGTTATTGCCAAACATTTTAAAACAAAAAAATAGATGTGCAAATTACTAATAATCAACAAATTAAGTTTTAATATATTATATGTAAAACAAAAATGTTTTAAATTTCTTTTTTTATAAAACTATTTGTTTTAAATTTGGGTTATAATGTAAAATATTACATGACTTTTTTATCACAATCTCAAATTTAATAACAATGGATTACAAACAACTTCCCGACGAGTTGGATTTTAATCAACTCCTTGAAGAAAAAATCTACAAACCATTTCGGCAATTAAAACAAGACATCAAAAATTGGTTAAATCAAAATTGGTTTAAATTAGCTTTTTTAGGTGTCTGTGGATTTTTTGCCTTAAAAAAAGATTTAAATCTTAACATTAATTTAGGAACAGGCAATCAACCTTTAGCGGCTGCCACTATCCCTTCTCAGCCAATGGCTAGAACTACTTCTCTAAGTGTATCTGATAATTTTTTAGGCACTTCTTCCAAAACAACATTTACAACACCTATTGCACCTGCAAAACCAAAAAGAAAGCCAATTGCCATGACACCAAAGGTAAAAAAACAATTGGCTTATGTAAAGCGTTTTGCCAATGTTGCTCAAGAAGAAATGCGAAAGTTCAATATCCCTGCTAGTATCACACTAGCACAAGGGTTAATTGAAACGAATGCTGGTCAAAGTTCACTAGCAACAAAAAATAATAATCATTTTGGAATCAAATGTTTCTCTAAATCCTGTAAAAAAGGACACTGTGCGAATTTTTCTGATGACAGCCATAAAGACTTTTTTAGAAAATATGCTTCCTCCTGGGAAAGTTTCCGAGCACATAGCAAACTATTGACTTACAAAAGATATAAGCATTTAACGAAGCTACCTATGTCAGACTATAAAGGTTGGGCAGTTGGTTTAAAAAAGGCAGGTTATGCTACCGATAAAAATTATCATAATAAACTTATTCGCTTGATTGAAGACTTACACTTAGATGAGTACGATACTTTGTAAAAGTATAAAATATGCGATACTCTAGCCCGATTTGAGATTGTATATTTCTCAATCCCTATAAACACCCTTCGCAAGTGTTTATAGGGATTTTTTGTTTTTGGGAGACCTGACAACTATACTAGTTTTTACATATCTAGCGTCCATTCTCCATTTTCCTGTTTAATCAATTGACCATACCTAGATTTTTTATTCCGTTTATCTGCTACTTCTAAAAGAGTAAATTGCAAGGTGTTTTCATCTACCCATTTAGGCTTAACTGGTCTAAATTCTTCCATCGCTTCCTCAAAAACTACGGTTAGTTCATTATTGACAAACCCTAATAATTGAATCCCTTTAAAATTTCCTTTGTTCTCCCAATCCGCATTCAAACACGCAATGTATTCGTGGTCAGCAGATATTTTAGGAAATCCTTTTATGTGCCTAATTTCCCCCGTTTTATCATCCACTAAAACATAACCTTCTTGTTCACCATAAGTTCCATGCGCCACAAAAAACGCTGCTTCTTTTAAATAATATCTAAATTGATAAATGGAATCTCTTCCAATGTTGTTTAAGATAAATTGCCCTCCGCTTAGTAATCGAAAAGTGATGCCTGTGCTAGATTCGTATACTAAAGAAGTTTCTTTTTTCAGCTCTCTAAAATGAGTTCGGTCAATACACTTTTTTGCCTGTGTCATTTTCCGACTAATCTTTAGTTTAAAACAGTCATCGTAAGCTGTTGGTGATTCGTCTACACCAATTTTGTAAAACTTTACTCCTCCTCCATAAACCCATCCTTCTTGTCCATCTGCCGTGGAAACTTTTAACCAAGGTTCATCAAATAATGTACCTCTAAGATTAATTTTTTCAGTAAAATCAGATTGTTCGTTTAAAAAAGTTAAGGCTTGCCCTTCTTTCATTATAGCTACGGTTTCACTACTGGTGTTAGATGCTGACCGAAGTCGTAATTTATCTACCCAAACATAAATTTCAATAGCTTTGGCCACTTTCTCTTCTTCTTTTACTTCAACGGGTTCTATCGTTTCTTCGGGGCTGTCAGTAGCTGATTCTCTGAATGGGTTTTTACAAGCAGTAAAAAATATTAGAAATATTAATAAGGTATTAACACTTAGTTTAGACATTTTTAAGAGTGTTTTTGCGTTTGGATTAGAGAATTGATAGACTATTCCCAATCTTGAGAGATTTTGCAAAATTAGGGAAACAACAATAGAAATTGTTTATTTTGGCATTCTAAAATTAGATAAAATGAACTCAATGAAAAATATTATCCTTTTGTTTCTATTTTCAGCAACAAGTTTAGTGGCAAAAGACAAAAACATTGAAATATATATCGACGAATTTCAACATATTGCTATTAGTGAGATGGAACGAACGGGTGTTCCCGCAAGTATCAAATTAGCACAAGGTATATTAGAATCTAATGCTGGTAGAAGTACTTTGGCAAGAAAAGCAAACAATCATTTTGGAATTAAATGCGGCAATCGATGGAATGGGAAAAAATATTATCAAAAAGATGACGATTACAAAAAAGGGAAATTGGTCAAATCCTGTTTTCGAGGTTATAAAGATGCTACCTATTCCTATTTAGCTCATTCTGATTTTTTATTAGACAATAGACGCTATGGTGACTTATTTAACTTAGAACCAACTAATTATAAAAAATGGGCAAAAGGGTTAAAAAAGGCAGGTTATGCTACTAGTAAAACTTATGATAAAAAATTAATTCGAATTATCGAAGAATACCAACTACATAAATTCGATAATATGGTATCCTCTGACGTGGCTGCTAAAGTTAAGACTCAGACAAAAAATCAATCGGATGTTTTTTACATTAATGATGCTAAAATGACCTTTGTTGAGCAAGGAGAAACGGTTGCCGATATTGCTAAGAGAACTAAAACCAATAGTAGTCGAATCCTAAAATATAATGAATTAATTACCTCGACAAATGAGTTATTAGTTGCCGATACAAAAGTTTTTTTACAAGAAAAAAGAAAAAATTTTAGAGGTAAAGAGAAATTGCATATTGTAAAAACAGGAGAAACTATGTATGCTATTTCTCAAATTTATGGTCTTCGCTTGACAGAATTGTATAAAAAGAATAATATGACCTATGGTAAACAACCTGCAATAGGCGAGTCTATTAGAGTTAGGGGTAAAAATAAAAAAACACCCAAGCTCCGAAAAGCTGGAACCAATAATCCGCCTCCAGCTATTAACATTGAAGACAAAGAGTCTAAAATAGAATCAGAAGTAGCAAAAGAAATAAACGAGGAGGAAGTAATAATAGAAGTAACCGAGGAAGCGGTAGAGTTTCAACCAATTTTAACACCAAAAGAAAAAGAAGCAACTAAACCAATAGAACCCGTAAAAGTAGTTGTACCAGTAGAAGAAACTCCTGAGGTAATAAGCCCCACAGAAGAAAAAGCTCTTGAAATTGATACGCCACCCCAAATTGAAACTAGAAGGTATCATCGAGTAGTCAAAGGAGAAACCTTATGGAGAATTTCCCGAAATTATGGTACAACTGTAGAAGCAATTCAACAATTAAATAATTTGACTACAAAAATTATTCAAGTTGGCATGAGATTACGTGTAGAATAGTAGCTGTCTCAAAAGACGGAGAATTTATATTCTCCTTTACCAAACAAAAAAAACAGTATTCATTTCAAATTGATAATTAGATTATTATGAATTTTTGTTTTTACAATTTGCAATCCCTAATCTATATTTGGGGGACTTATGAGACAGCCTCTAAATCAAAAATTACTTCGTGTACTTAAAAAATACCTATATGATTAAAAGATTACTTATTTTATTGAGCTTTACACTTTCTGTTTTTGTACTGAATGCCCAAACATTTGCGTGGGGCGTTAAAGGTGGATTATTAACTGGGCTTCAAAAATGGGAAGGGATACAAAGAGATCCCTTGATTAAATATCAAGGTAGTCTATTTATTGAGTCTGTTCCAGAAAGTAATGAATTTGCTTTATTCGCCCAAGGTGGATTACATTTAAAAGGAAGTGCTTTAAGAAATCAACGCTATTTTTTCCCAAACGGTGATATTTTCACCCCACCAACCACCGAATTTATTTTTCGGAATGTCTCCATTGTTTTAGGTGCCAAACAAAAATTTGATTTTGGGACCACTGGTAAAAAATTCTATTCTTTTGGTATTCGAGCAGATTATACGATTAGTACCAATTTAGATGAATTTAGAAATGGAACCATCGTTGCTCCACTTACTTTTCCTGATAATTTTTTCGTCCGAAAATTTAATTATGGTGTTTCTCTCGGAGGAGGCTTAGAATTTCCTTTTAATGAACTTGTAGGGGCAATTGTCGATTTAACGGTTAACCCTGATTTTTCTTTCCAATATCAACAACCCGCTCTTGGAAATGTAGCAAATCCATCTGTCCCCGGACAAATAATTACTATTCCAGAAAGAAAAATTGTTAACTTAACCGTGGAATTAAGCGTAGGATTTCGTTTCTTACGAAAAGTAGAATATATTGATTAAGAAGGTGAATGAGGTTGATAAGGT
>CAYMSC010000189.1:0-10886 GCA_964392805.1 uncultured Saprospiraceae bacterium | reverse complement strand
CCAATATTTAGTACCTACGGCACTATTTAAAAGGGACAAATCCCGATTGCGCCCATACGATTTTGAAGAGAGATTTTTTAAGAAGAGCTAGATTTGGTAAATCGAGGCTATCTCATAAGTCAATTTTAGAAAAATGCCACCAATTAAAGTTCTGAATTTTGTTTTTGTACAGAATTTTTTCCTCCTTTGGAGGAGGTAGGGGGAGGATTTCGATACTTTATTCGTTTTTCGGAATTCAGTTTTTACTTATGAGACAGCCACGATTTTTTATAAAGTTTACTATTCTCCAGTCTGCTGTGCAGCCAAACTACCTTTTCCAAGGCGATTGACCGTACAATTTTCTGGAACAAATACTCTTATATTGATTGTCTCGTTGGCTTCTCCATTTTTAGTTCGAATAGGTCGCCTATCGAGTTCTTTTAAGCTTAATGCTATTTCGGAATCAGAAAGGTTTTGAACGATTTCATATCTACCTTGCTTGACAAAATGCTTCAATATATTTGGAGGAATATTTTCCATTTTGACTTTTGTTTCTGTCAGAATAGTATTACCTGCCCAAGTTTCCACTTCATAGGGAATATCTAAACTTAAAGTGATAGCTTTACGTTCGCCTATCTCAAAGGATTGATGAATTACTTGAGCAGAAGAAGGAATAGGGGTGTATAGAGAAGCTAAATACACAAAAGTGTAGAGCAGGGCAGTCATTATTGTTCTAGTTTTTGTAGTTAAATTGCTTAAGGTGGGGGTAGCAATCTTACCGAAGTTGGCGGATATTTTACTAGAAACAAAGATAATAGAAATATTGTTACTTTTCATATTGAGGGGGATTAATAATGTAAAAGTTAAGTCTAGTATGGTCTAAAACTTTATTATTTTATTATAAATTGCTATTTGCCGACGTTTTTATCCCAATTGTCAGCATGTAGGCAAATAAAGTATTATAAATATTGAAATATAATTAAGATTAAATAAATGCAATTTTTCTGCCAGACTTTAAACGATTACTTAAATATATAAAAAAATATAATATTTAATGAAAGTTGATTAGTAATTGCCAATTTATACCATTATTAATGGGTGATTTTGAGGTAGCTTTAGCAGCTTTTATTGAATATCATTTTCTGTCTAAATACTCTTTTGAGTATTAGAAATAGGTTATTAATCAATGGATGCTAAATTGCTATTTAGGTTAGCTATGGGGTGATTGGAATTAAAAACTAGAATGGGGAAAAATAGTACTGCAATAATATCATGTTTTTTGATTTTATACAAGGTGTCCTGTCACAATTTTTGAAAACAGGTATTTTTATTGAGGCGTATTTAGAGCCTAATAAGTATTTATTATATTTTAGCTCTTCGATGGTTAAGACTGTTGGATGGCTTGGTGGTTAAATTGTTGTGTGTCAATGTCGTACAATAACAATCAAACAATTTAGCCATTCAAACCATCAAAATATTAAGCAAAAGTTACATATGGTAATAATTTAAAATTAAGGCTTTTTACACAACTCCCAACCAGACGGGATGTAAAAATTGTCGAAGAACCTATATTTTTTCACTTAAAAAGTAAGATGGAACAACTAACTACTTTTACAACACATTTAGAAAAAAAGCCATCAAGCTTATCTTGGAACTTTACGATAGAGATACCTTTAGAAATTGCTAATCAATTTATTGATGGGGATAATCGACGAGTTATTTGTACTTTGAATGAAGCACATAAATTTCATGCGGCACTCATGCCAAATGGAAACGGTAGTTACTTTATAATGATAAATAGTGAAGTAAGAAAGAAACTTAAATTGAGCGTCGATGTAGCTTTATCTGTTCAATTACAAAAAGATAACAGCAAATATGGCATTCATTTACCCGAAGAAATGGAAGAATTATTATTGGTCGATGAAGAAGGAAGTGCTTTTTTTCATCAATTAACACCAGGCAAACAACGAAGTTTGCTACATACTATTGGGAAGCCCAAAAGTTCGACTATCCGATTGAAGAAAGCGGTAGTTGTGCTGGACTTTTTAAAGACGAATAATGGTAAATTAGATTTTAAAATGCTAAATATGGCTTTTAAAGCCGCAAATCAGAAGGGGTAGAAGGTAATCATTTCTCAAAATTTTGCTCTAAGCCGCTCGGCTATACCCGCAAATAATAACAGCTTAAATTCTTGTGGGGTAATAGAAGCACTATTTGAAAAGTCAGTGCGTACATCTGTTAAAGTGGTTTCGGTATAAACTCGAACAACTTTTAATGATTGAAAATCGGGCAAAGCCTGTCCTTCCTTTTGTAGCATCAATTTAATTGGAATCATTGTTCCTTGAATTGCTCGGAATAAATGGATACCCTGTTCTCCTTTGAATAATTCGTACAAAGAATAGCCTTCTAATAGAAAAGTACCTGCCTTTCTATTTTTAGTAAATCGAATATCTAAAAACTCAAATACTTTTTCATAATGCTCAAAAAGGTAGTTTATTTGAGCATCACCGATACCAGTAATACCTGTTTCAATAGTTATCATGACTTTTTCTGGCTTTCCTTTAACAAACCCTTTTGCTGCCAAATGTAATAGAAAAACATTGAGGTAATTATCAATAAATTCCGTACTCAAACTATCAAACTGTGCAGCAGCATGGCGATAGTATTCTATAATTTCTTGCATCCCTTCTTGCTGAAAAAGTTGGTCTTTAACCATTTTTCGATAAGCCTTATCTCCAGCATGGGTAGAATAATTGAAACTGCTATTTTTAATTCGTTTGAGCCGCAAGGGTAGGGCAGGTGCTTCATCAAAATTATGGTCTCGATAGCCTAAGAGCATCGTTTGTACTCTTTCTTTTACTTCCACTAAGCGATTTTTAAAATCATAGTGTTGCCAGTTTAATTGTTCTCCTTTATTATTACCTACGACGATTAATTCGCCTTGTTCTTCGGCTTGTTCCATTCGACTGATTTGCTGTTCGATTCGCTCAATACGACGAAGTAGTTGCCCATAAAAACGTTTGCCTTGTTTTTCATCAGGAGTTTGAGGCAACCAATCTTCAGCAATACTATCCACAAATTCAAGAGGGGTGATTTTTGGAACTAGTTTTTCTCCATCATAATTAATATCGAATAAAATGGGTTGATCACTATAAGTAGAGACCAATTGTTCTGCGCTCAAAGCAGTCAAATCTCGTTCTATTTGACGTTTTAAGGCACGTCCACCCATTCGGGCATCATAACCCCGTTGGGCGACCCATTCCAAAGCTTCCTGCGAAATATTCAAAATAGTTGAGCGCCTCACAAAGCCATCTCTTTGTAACAATTCTTTGATTTGTAAACGAGCAATATTTAAAATATGCGCTAATGCTAATGGCTTGAAAATAACAATTTGGTCAATTCGATTGATAAATTCTGGACGGAACATATCGCTAACAGATTTTCGATAAATTGCGGCATCGTTCGCCAAATTCTGACCAAAACCAAGCTGAGAAGATACCGCTCTTGCTCCCACATTGGAAGTCATAATAATGATGGTATTGGTAAAATCTACCGTTCTACCAATGCTATCCGTTAGCCTGCCATCGTCTAATACTTGCAGCAACAAATCGTGGACTTTCGGATGCGCTTTTTCTATTTCATCCAATAATAAAATACCAAAAGGATTATAGCGAACTTTTCCTGTTAGTTGACCTTCAGGATTATAATAATCTCCAATCAGTCGATGGACGGCACTTTCGTCGATATACTCATTCATATCGAAGCGCATGAGGTGTTTTTCGTTCCCCATCAGATACTTACAAAGCACCTTTGCTGCTTGTGTTTTTCCAACTCCTGTTGGCCCAATAAACATAAAAGATCCCAAAGGTTTACTAGGATTGGCTAATTTAGCTTTGATGAGGTGTATAACATTTGCAAGGGTATCAACTGCTTCGGGTTGACCAACTAAAGCAGCACTTATTTTTTTTCTAACTTCTTGCTTGTCAAAAGAATAGGAAGCATCAAAGATGGATTCCTCTAATCCACTAAAATTTTGAAATTCTTCTCTAACTTCAGGCAAATCTATTGGGATAGACTTATATTTAGTAACTAATTGCCGTAAAAGCTTCATCACACTACCGGGTAAAGCTTTATTTTTCAAGTAATTTCTTTGAATCGTAAATAGCCGATGAATTGCTTGAATAGAAATACTGCCATCATAGGCTAATTCCAATTGTTTTCTTTGTTCTAAAACAATATTAACTGCCG
This sequence comes from uncultured Saprospiraceae bacterium, assembly GCA_964392805.1. Lineage (GTDB taxonomy): Bacteria > Bacteroidota > Bacteroidia > Chitinophagales > Saprospiraceae > JAFMDF01. The sequence continues at coordinate 6,659 of CAYMSC010000189.1, read as the reverse complement.
TTTCATAAGGCACTTCTGGAATTCGCAGCACTTGAAATAAATCGGCGAAACTTCGGTCTTTTTCTTGTACTATTTTCCATTCCTCTGGTGTGGCAATAAGTATAACTTGTAATTTTCTTTTTTCCAAATAGGGCTTTAGAACATCACTTAGCGTCATATTATTCTGAGCCGATTTACCAATCCGCTGTAAAGCAACAATATTATCAAAGACCAATTTATCCGCTGTTGGTTTTTTGACCATATCTTGCCGACGCGTTTGAGCAAATTTTATAATCGCTTCAAAGCGTTTTTGCCACCAACCGACCACACTCATACCAGCAATAATTCGAGTAGGGTCTAAGTGCCAAACACTTTGTAAATGCGCTATATTTTTATGTTGTTGAGCAGTTCGATAACGAAAAATAGTTTCATGTACAAGACTATGCTTGCCAACCCCTTTTTTGCCAACTAAAACAATAGGCGTATTTTCTGAATGATAAAAAGTATTGGTCAATCGTTCTACTATATCTTCTCTTTTGAAAGCACGGAGCAATTTATCTGGATATTTTCGGAGTAAATCCATTCCTACTTTTTCAATTTCTATACCACCGTCAAAATCTGTGCTAGGCGATAAGCTATCAAAAAAGAAATTATCATTGGATTGTTCAGAACGAAAAGTACCTTGTTTGACTTTTAAATTTTGAGTGACGGTGGTCACAAACTCTCCTTTAGTGCTATAATATTGAGTAAAATCTAGGTCTTCTTGTAATTCTGCTCGTTGTTTTTTTAAATATTGAACCACCATGCGTTCGATGGCAAGCTTAATATTTGTTTTGTCATTATTACTCGTACGAGCGATAAAGATAAAATGCTGAAAGGCGGGCAGGCAGACAAAGGTCATTTCTTTTAAAGCAAATTCAATGACCGTAATTTTTCCTTCAAAATATTGGCGACCTATGGGGAAACTGAATTTTTGACTAGTAAATTTTAATTCAGGATTAAAAGTATACCATAATAGTGATTCAGTATTCAAACGACTTAATTCAAATCCTTTGAGTCGCATAGCAAGGGCGTCTTGAAGTTTTCGAATAGCGGGTTCAAATCTTCGGTCAGAAACGATAGGACTAGGTACAAAAAGAGGTTTCAGATGATAATTGGGTTTATCATTGAGGCTAATATTTTGCACTAAAATAGGAAATTCCAGCTTTACGTAACTCATGGTTGAAGCAGCAGTTTTCAATGGACAAGTGCAATTTTTGCATTTGCGCTTAATTTTAGAGCTTGTTGGGATTTTGTTTTTGGAATAGAAAAAGATGTATTTAGAGACTTGATAAAACTGAAATCAAGGCTTAAAAGATGCTTTTTATGCCCAAAGGATAAATTCCCAATAAGCTCTTAGGCGTAAAGCTAAAAAAAAAGCAGGAGAAAGGCGACAAACACTTCGAAGGAAGCAATCATACAATTTCGGACTGCAACCCGTTTCTTGCCTCCCCGAAGTGTTGTTACCTTATCGCGCTAGTGTTTATTTTGATTGAATCTTGTATACGATGGATGTATGGGGTGAAAAAGTGGTTTTCAGCCCATAGTAACGACTAAAAAATAAGGTCGGCATTTGGAGCTAGAGATTTTGTTCCAAGACTAGGCATTTTTTTGAAGAATAGCCCCGCTATTCCTCAAAAAAATAACGAAGTATTGGGGCAAAATATCGGTTCCTAAATGCGGAAGTTATTCTTTAGCCGTTACTTAGTACGGGCAATCTCTTGTGGTTGCCCCACCACCGTCGAATAGGGAGCGACCTCAATGGATTGCCCGTACTATCTTAGAATTACTTTTTTATACCGTTTAATGTATATTTGAAACTTAGCACTTACCTCCCTAAGGTTCTCGAAATATCCGTATTTTTTGCTTGCATAGCAGGAATAATAGCGGCGATAAAACCAATACCTAAAGCACCCAATAATAAGTATAATTCCTCTTTTAGAAACATTGCTCCAGAAAAAGAATATCGATAGGCATCTGACATATATTTTGCCAAAATTTCCATCCCAATATGACTTAAAGCAATACCGATTAAATATCCTAGAACAGCCAAGATTAAGCCTTCTAAAATAATTAAGAGAAATAATTTACCGGGAGAAGACCCCATCACTCGCATTAATGCCAACTCATATTTTCTTTCTCGTAAAGAGGAGAAAAGCGAAATAAAAATACTTAAACCTGACACAAAAACAATCACATATGCCAACATCTGCAAAGCATCCGTCCCTGTTCCCATCATGGAATAGAGTCGGTTGATTTCAAAGGCAGGGGTAGCTGCTTGCATTTCTGTATTTTCGTTGATATTCCGCTGCATGTTTAGCGTTCGGTAGTTATTATTTTTAAATTTTATCAAAAGAGAAGTAATACTTTGGTCTGCATTAGTTAATAATGCTTCATTGGTTGGTATCGTTGTTGGATTCGCCACTGCATGGTCATGTCCTTCATGGTTATCATGGTCGTGTCCTTCGTGGTCACTATGGTCATGCCCTTCATGGCCGCTATGATCATGCCCGTCGTGGTTTCCCTCCTCCTGTGCTGCTCCTTCCTCATGCTCATGAGAATCATGCACCTTCCAAATACTTTGCGTATTGGTTAAAATTAACTGGTCTAAAACGGAACCCGTAGGCTGAAAAATACCTGCTACTTTAAAGGCAGGAGCATCATCGTGTACCAAATTATCATCAATGATTAATCCATGCGAACTATAAAAATCATCCCCTAATTTTAAGCCTAATTTATCTGCTACGGTTGCGCCAATCGTTACCTCCATATCTTTTGCCCACAATTTACCATCGCCTACTTTTCCTTTATATAAATTGACTAAATCATAAGTCGACCCAATAATCCTATATCCTTGATGACTATCTCCCATAGATAATGGAATCGCTTGGTCAATCAAAGGATGCTTCGGGTTCATCAATGCTTTTGCGCTTTTGATTGGAATATTCCCCGTTGGAGAATCAATGTGGTACATACTTGATAAAATAAGCTGCAATGGACTTCCTTTTGCCCCAACTACCAAGTTAATACCTGCCAGATTTTTCTCAAATTGGTCCTGCAACTGCTTATTTAAAATCAATAATAGCGAAATCAAACCTACCCCCAATGCGAATAGCACTAGACTTAAAGTCATGGATAGTGGATTATTGATTAGGTTCTTCCAGCTTAGTTTGAAAAGATTCATTATTATAAATCAAAAATTATTAAATAGTAATCTGCTTCTCAAACCGCTCCTTCAATCGCCCGTCATGCGTCACCACCAAAAGCGTCGCCTCGACTGCCGCCGCCTGTTCCTCTAGTAATCGAATTACCTCCTCACAGTTTTCATCATCCAAAGCAGAAGTAGGTTCATCCGCTAAAATAACCGCAGGTTGATTGACAATCGCACGGGCGATAGCAACCCGTTGTTGTTCTCCTTGACTCAATTCATTGGTTTTAGCATGCAATTTATGGCCAACATTTAAGCGATTTAATAAATCAGCAATGCGTTGTTTATCAATAGCTAGCCCTGCTAGTTGTTGGGCTAAAATCAAATTTTCTTGTACGGTGAGTGATTTTACAAAATGCGCTTTTTGAAAAATAATACCCACATTTTTTCCTCTAAACTTATCTAACGCAGCCGTAGACAGCGATTTTAAATCCGTATCTCCAATTTTTACAGACCCTTTAGTTGGTGACAATAAACCACCCAATAAATGAAGTAAAGTCGTCTTTCCACTACCTGATTGCCCCAATAATAACCACTGTTCTCCCTTTTGACAAGTAAAATCAGGAAAGGTTAAGGTTTGAGTCCCAGTATAAGAAAAATGGAGTTGATTTGTTTGTAGCATTACTGAAAAAGTGAATTAGATAAAGTAAGAAATTGCTAAGGAATCAATACTAATAAGGGCAAATATACTAAAATGTAGAAGGTGGAAAGAAAGTTATTAGAGGTTATTGTTCGTTATTGTCGGATTCTATGAAAGTAATGGCTATTTTTATAGAATATTTAGTCTTCGAGTTTGCTTGTTCATGCTGTAATAAAGAAGCCGTTCCAAAAGGGAACGGCCCAAAAAACTTTCAGTCGGATTAGTATGAAAAATTCACTAATTAAAGTGATTTCTTAATGAAATTTTACTTGGTTGATAAGTCAAATGTATATGTTTTAACTTATGCTTAAAATAAGATTCTACAAACAGTCGATTTTTATAGATGAATGATGGGCGTAATTGGGATTTGTCCCCAAGTCCCAGAGGGACTAAACATGGGTAGCACAATAAAGAGCGTAAACAACCAACCTAATCGTGCCGTAGGTACGTAACATCGGTTTCAAAATCATGTTGCGTACCTACGGCACGACCAAATGTTATTTTTTTACACTTATTCTACCCATATTAAGTACCTACGGCACTATTTCTTGGGGACAAATCCCAATTGCGCCCATGAATGATAGTGTAGGGCAGAGGGAGATTTTAATAGCACCTTGAATTAAGAGACGACGAAAAAATAAGTTCCGCATTTTTCAAATGGATTTTTTTGTAATGGGTTGAAAACCTATGATAAAAACATTCAATTGAAAAATCAAATGCGGAAGTTATTTTTTCGTTATTACTAAGTATAAGTAACGACGAAATAATAAGTTGGTCATCTGGACGAGCTTATTTTGGTTCTAGTTTTTCTTTAAAAGAGGGAGTATTGTTGATACTATGACCGATTTTAAAGTAAAAATAGGATCAAAAGAAGCCGTCCTAGATGTTCAAGTTATTGTTTTGCCGTTACTAAGGGTTATTCTGAAAAAAAATACAGATGCCCGCCAAGTATTTAGGCCGATTTAAGATTTTCAAGAAAAAGTTATTCCCTACTCAGACCAATTTACCTCGTACCCTTTGCCAATTACCTAATCTTCAAACTCCCATGCGTTAATCTAGCACGGATAGCCCCTTTTTGTCCACTACCTCTACTACCTTTGATCTCTTGCACGTTATTTTTATCCTTTTCGTAAGAAATATCCATATCCATCGGGTAGCGCATACCAGCATGTGTACTATAAGCGTCCAAATCAAAAGCCGCATCAGCTGCAATTCTAATTTTAAAGCCAGCATGCGACCCATTTAAAGTGACTTCATCGAAGCCTTTTTTTAGATAATCAATCGTCGCTCCGCCGTGAGAACAGTCAAAATCAGCCGCTCCAGATAGTTCATCTATTTCGTAAGTAGAGTGCGAAGATTCTGAGAAAACATTTATAGCAGCAGCAATTTCAAAATCATCATGACGACTATCTACCCGTAATTCATCAATTTCTCCCATTTCAAAATTAGTATGTCGAGAGTCCAATCTTATTTTACGAGCATCTCCTAAGTCAATCCGACAATGAGCTGTTTCTAACTGGACATTGCCCAATTTCTTAAAACGAATATTACTATGACTAATGTCCCCGTCGAGGCTCGTCGCTGAAACAACCGTCCCATTGCCATGCGCCATTTCAAAATCCAAATCGCCCGCAAAACCATCCGCTGTAATATTACCATGCGCAATATCTAACTCGGCATCGCCTGACATTTCAGAAATATAGGTGTCTCCATGTCGGTTGCGAATATCTAAAGAAACGGTTTTTGGTAAAAAAACTTCAAAGTTGATGGTAAAATCAGCATTATTATTTCCACTCCAACCGCCCCACCAGCTATTATTTTTAGATGCTATTTCTGTAACAGCTTTTACATAGTCATTACCGTTAGAAAAGTCAATACTAATTCGGTCAAAAATTTCTTGAGCTTGACTTTCTGAATTGGTTCTAACAGCGATGACGATGGCAAATTTTGCTTTATCTTTATCCCAAGTATTAATTTCTATTTTTCCAAATTGATTAGAAATGTCTATTTCTCCATTTTTATTAATATCAAATTCTTTTTTAATGGTCTTAGTAAATTCCTCTCGCCCATCGGCGTAGGTAGCACTGCTGACTAAGCCAAAAAGGGCTAGCAGCAATAGATGTTTATATATCCACGGTTTCATTCTGATTACTATTTTTTTGATTACTTGATTGAATACTGTCTAATAATTTTTCTAAAATGACTACTTTCGTTTTATAGAGGTCGATGATGTCATTAATCACTGCTTCTTCCTTACTTTTTGGAACGATGGATAACTCCTTTTGCAAATCTTTCATCCATTGGTCTAACTCTGCTAAATCTGCTTTTATTTCAGGGGTAGCAGCTTCATAGGTAGACAAAGTAGCTAATTTATTACTCACCTGTGTTGCATAATATTGTTCTACTTCGGCGTATTCAGCAGAAATGTCGCTGAGTGACACCATTTGTTGATTGCTAGATGGAGCTAAGGAAAAACCAATACCTACACCAAAACCAATCAATAAAGTCACGGCAGCAGCAATGCTCATAATGCGACGAATAGAAATCCGTTTAGCAACAGGTCCTTGCACAAATGGCTGAGATTGAGGAGGTGGAGGAGGTAATTTTTTATCCAAATCTGCCCAAATTTTTAAACTTGGCGTTTTGGTGTCAAAATCTTCCCGATTGTCTCGTATGAATTGTTCGAGATTATCCATTTTTATCGCTGTTTTTATTCAGATTAGAGATTAGAGACGTAAGTGCTTAGTAACGACGAAATAATAAGTTGGTCATCTGGACGAGCTTATTTTGGTT
>CAYMSC010000188.1:9870-10970 GCA_964392805.1 uncultured Saprospiraceae bacterium | reverse complement strand
AAATCAAGATTTGCTCACCCCAAAAATCCTCTTTACTCGCACGTAGCGTAGCGAAATGCGTGATTTAGTAAAAAGTGTACGGTAATGAAAATATACTAAAATCAACTTATCAACTTATCAACTTATTATCTAATTATTAACTTTTGGCTGATATTCAAAGGTTAATAGACTTGTCTGTTCCAGTTAGGTGGATTTATGATGTATGATTTGGAGGGAACGCTATTTCACATTCTGAATATCCAAGCCCTAAAGAAAATTCAAGGCTTCTTCCAGCATCGCATCTGGTGCTTCTTCCGCTATAAAATGCCCACTATTTATCGCCTTTCCTTGGACGTTGACGGCTTTAGTACGCCAAATCTTTAAGACATCTTGTTTTTGGTAAGCAGGATTTTGTGCACCCCATAATTTTAATACGGGACATTGAATGCGTTTATCAATATCCGCTCGGTCGTGCACTAAGTCAATCGTTGCACCTGCTCGATAATCTTCACAAGAAGCATGTAAAGTAGCCGCCTCTTTAACCGTTCGACTATAAGCAGCAATAGATGCAGGCGTACAAGCACCCGATGCTGCCAAAGGACCGAATATCGCTTTTTCCATAAAATCGGAACTATTACCAATCAACATTTCAGGTAACGGATAAGGTTGAATTAGAAAAAACCAATGCCAATAATTTGTGGCAAACGCTTGGTCCGTATTATCGTATAGCCACAAAGTAGGGAGAATATCTAGTAGCACTAATTTTTCAATTTTTTCAGGATAATCCAATGCCATTCTATGAGCAACCCTCGCCCCTCTATCATGCCCTATAACCATAAAGGTATCAAAACCGAGTTGTTTCATTACCTCTACTTGGTCTTTTGCCATCGCTCTTTTGGAATAAGGATAATGTGTTTCGTCCGTTTTGGGTTTACTGCTATCTCCATAGCCTCTTAAATCAGTAGCCACAACGGTAAATTTTTTCGCTAAAACAGGGCTTACTTTATGCCACATGATATGGCTTTGTGGATACCCATGCACGAGTAGTAGGGGAGGACCTTGACCGCCTATGACTAGGTTGATTTCTGCTTCGGATGTTTTTATTTTTTTGCTTTTAAAAT
>CAYMSC010000188.1:0-9770 GCA_964392805.1 uncultured Saprospiraceae bacterium | reverse complement strand
AGTTAAATTTTCCTTTCATGTTTTGTTTTTTTGAATTAGAAATGCTATCAAACCAATCACCACTTATTCTTTAAACCAACTAGCATAAAGCACATAATTATTGGCGATTCGACCGATATAATGTTGGAAATTTTCTTTAGTCAGCTTCTTTAATTTTTTAGCAGGCACACCGCCATAAATATAACCTGATTCTAAATGTGCGTTTTCTAACACCACCGCACCAGCAGCAATCAACACATTGGATTCGACTTTGGCTTCATCCATAATAATAGCGCCCATTCCTACCAATACATTATCATCAATCACGCAACCATGCACAATTGCATTATGGCCCACAGAGACATTATTGCCAATGATGGTTTTGGTTTTTTCATAAGTACAATGAATAACTGCACCATCTTGAATATTGACTTTGTTGCCAATCCGAATGCTATTGACATCGCCTCGAACGACGGAATTATACCAAAAGCTACAATCTTTGCCACAGGTTACATCTCCAATAATAGTCGCATTTTCAGCGATAAAACAATTTTCTCCAAGCTGAGGGCTAAAGCCCCGAACGGGTTTAATAATCGGCATTTATCTTTTTTAGTAGTTAGGATTGATTTGTATATCTGACAGCGTAAGCGGTCTGACAGTCCGTATAGAACGGTCTGACATCTGTCTTCTCTATTCATATTTTAGTCTTAAATCTAAGGGAATGTAAGCGATTATCCAAAGAACGGCTGGGTTCATCGAAAAGAAAAAATACATAGACCATTCCAAGCCCTTCAGAATAAAGGCTCAATAATCGGCAATGTTTGTATTTGGAGAATCTAGTTTTAGGTTGGAAATAGGCCATACTGCCCCAATCTGCATTAAAATTGGCTTTTAAATCTTGGTCTTCTAAAGCGTGAACACTCACCAAAGCTTCTTCATCTTCATTGGTTGCCGTAGACATTACGACCCGCATAAAATCAACATGAGGAATTTGAGTAGTTGGCTTATTAGCTTCAAAAGGGATAATGGCATAGCGAATTTCAATTGCCTCTTTTTTAGAAAAAATCACATGGTCAATCGCTTGATAATCATTTTTAGTAGGCCGGGTACTTTTATACTTCCCTTCTGTGGGCGTAAAAATATCAATTTGGATTTGTTCTAATTTTTTCAGAAAAGCTTTAGAATATTTTATCTTTTTTTGCGCAAAGCTAGTCGTCAATAAAGAAATAAAAAATAAGAGAAGCATTATTTTTTTCACAAGACGGATAATTTGATTTTGAAAAGAAATAGAAAATTAAGCAATCCAATAGCTTAATACAAGTGGGGAGGGAAATAATGCCAAATTGATGTCAATGGAATTGGAAATACAAATTTTAAAATAATAACATCAACATCAACATCAACATCAACATCAACTTCAACTTCAATCTCAATGGCAATAGGTATAGTGTGTAAACGACACTTTGATACCAAGCAGAGCTTGGCGCTACAAAAGCACTCGACCTAGTATGCCTCAAAAGAACGACCTAAAAAATCCTGTCATCCTGTAAAAACAAAAGAGGGCCACTCCTTTGAGCGACCCTTTGTACATTTAGTAGCTATCGGTTTAAGGATAAACTACTGTCCATTACTATCCAAATAATCTTTAGTTTTCCATTTGAAATTTCTTCGGTTTGTGAACTAGATAACTCCGAGGAGTCATCTAGTCACATGGTCTTGATTTTTCCTCTTTGCCTTTGAATTAGTTGTCATGGGAATTATAAAAGTTGTTCAAGTCGTTTCGGCAAAGATTTACTTAAAAAGGTTAAAAATGATTTGATTAATGTTTCATGATGTCAAAATAGAACTATTTTTTTTTGGTTAAAAGTCTAGTTATATTTTTGAATTGGGGTACTTTTAATGCCAACTTCTGTAATCATTCTCAGCCAATATGCTCCTTCGGGAACATGATTTAAATCAAGGCTGTGAAAGTTATTTTTTGTCAATGATTGTTGATAAACGGTCTGTCCTAAAGTATTTACTACTTCCAATTTTTCAATCGGCACTTCATTGGTTTGTAGCAATATCCAACCATTATTGGGATTAGGATAGAACTTTATTTTATCTAATATTGGGTCATAGGTACTTGTGGTTCTTCCTTCTATATCTACGACTACTGTTGCACCTGCGACTGGAATTTTTGTTAAATCATCTGTTATTACAGTGACGCTATCTATTTGAAGGGTGACGGTATCTGTTGAGACTAAGAAGTCAACAGCATCTTCAACAATTACAAAAGAAACTGTTCCAATAGCACCTGCACCACTAACTGGTATTTGGTCTGTTTTAGTAATCGCAACTTTAATAGTTCCTTCGGTTTCATTTTCTAAGATGATGCTAGTTGTTTCTTGACCAAAGGGTTCAAGCCAAATAACAGGATCTATTACAAACTCCGAACTACTTTTTTCAAAAAAAGTGCTATCTAACTGTATGGTGAAGGAAATACCAAGAATATTTTCTAGTATTCCACCATCAGGATTATTCTTATTATTAAGAAAAACAGTCACCTCCTTTTGGACATTTGGGGTAGCAGGAATAACTTCATCACTAAAAGAAAATTCAGGGTCAACTGTTGGCGAAGCCTCTAAAATTTCATCTGCTACGAATGGAACATCATCATGTGTGAGTGTACGATTCGCTTTAATGACATCGGCATCAGCTAAATCTACTCGTCCATCTCCGTTACAATCAGCGAAAGCAAAGCTTAAGCCACTAGGGAAAGTACCTTCCCATTCAATAGGGATTTCTTGACCTATCCAGTCAGATGTAGCCTCTGTTCGTGGATTTCCTGTATTATCAAAGGCAAAGCCTAAATATAATAAGTCAACTTCGTTGACAATTCCATTATTATTAACATCACCCGGCCATACTTCTTGGGCAAAGCAAAAAGGAGAAAAGAGGAATAAGGAAATTGCAAAAAGCAATATAGATTTCATGGAATGTTTGTTTCGTTAAGCAGTTCAAAAAATAAAGATTTATTTTACTTCTCTTACTGCAAAGGTATATGGCTACCAATTTAAACAATGTTCTTATCTTTCTCTGGGACAAAGGTAGGTTTGGATTATATCTGACACAATTACATTTTTTTCTATTTGTCGAAAATAATTATTGTATTTTTAAAAAAAATAATTATTGTAAAAATGGAATAATTGATTTAATTAATTGATTATTAATTTTTTATGAAAATAAAAATAAAGTTATGTATTTCGATTTGTCGAAAAATAATCTTATAAAATGACTGAAAGTAAACTCATTTTTTTATTAAGAACCTTTAAAAAAGTTGAATGGCGGCGATTTAAGGAGTTTTTAGCGTCCCCATATTTTAATAAGCGAACAGATTTAATTACTTTTTTTGACTATATCGCGACTACAGCACCCGATTTTGCAGCAAAGAAGTTGACGAAATCAGTAGTTTTTAAAAAATTATATCTTAATCAAACTTATGATGATAAAAAAATGCGGTATTTAATGAATTATACCTTAAAAGCAGCGGAAGAATTTTTGGGACAGCAGAAAGTTGAATCTTTAGCACTAAAAGACAATTATATTTTAGAGGAACTAGTAGACCGTAAATTAGAAAAGCACTCTAAAAGATACTTCGAGAAAATAGCTAATAATCAAACGAATACAAAAGAAAAAACGATAGATTATTATTATTCAAATTACCAATTGGCAGATATTGCAAATAAGCACTTTCTTAATCAAGAAATGAGACGACATGATGCTAATTTAAAAATTGCAACTGATAATTTAGATTTATTTTATTTAATTAATAAATTGAAATATAGTTGTGAGATGCTGAATCGCCAAAAAGTTTTTTCTACGAATTATGATTTAGATTTTACTAATACTGTTTATGAGTACTTATCTGATAAAAGAAATATAAAAGAGCCATTAATTACTATTTATTGCGAGATATACGCAACGCTAAAAAAGGAAAATGCAGATGTACACTTTGAAAAACTGAAAGAATTAATTTTAACACACGATGAAGAAATTCCGAACATAGAAAAGCAGCATATCTATTCTTATGGAGCTAACTATTGTCTAAGGCAAATTAAGTCAAATAATAATGTTCGTTATTATGCAAACCAATGTTTAGATTTATATTTACAAGGAATACAACAAGAGTTTTTATTTGAAAATGGTTATTTATCTCCATGGCAATTTAAGAATGTAGTGAAGTTAGGAGGTAATCTTAAAAAATACAATTGGACAGAAAAATTTATTCAAGATTATTATACCAAATTAGCACCTGAATTTCAAGAGGATGCTCTTCATTATAATTTGGCAGATTTAGCTTACCGAAAAGAGAATTATCAAGATGCGCAATATCACTTATTATTAGTTGAGTACTCAGATGTATTCTATTCTTTAGGAGCAAAAACTATGCTTTTGAAAATATATTATGAAAATCAAGAGATTGAATCATTATTATCCTTAATTGCATCTTTTTCTATTTACTTGCGCCGAAATAAAGAAATCTCTAATAATTTTAGAGAGACCTATCTCAATTTTACCACACTACTTTCCCAAATTGTCCGAGCAACAAAAGATAAAATACCAAAAGTTATTAATAATATAAATAATACAAAATTATTAACTAATCGAAGTTGGTTGCTTGAAAGCTGTGAAGAGCTAAAATAAACCCTTCAGCCTGCTGGCACCGTTTCAGCAGGCTGAGAAGGTTTCTCCAAAATAGTGAATATTTTAGAGATTAATGTCCGAAAAACATGGTTTTTAGGATGGCGGCTTTTATATTTTATGGCTTTTCTTTAATAGCATAGTTTTTAGGGGAAATCTAACACTAAGGCTAGATTTCACCCAAAAAGAAAACTATCGCTATTTATTAAACCTATTTTCTTATCTTTTTAGGAGGCTACCGATAATGATAAATGATAGCTCAATTCTTTACCCATTTTTATATGATTGAAAACGACGAAAAAATACGCTTGCCTTTTGACTTTATATTTTCCGTTTGTACTAAATTGAAAAATCGGTTTTGAATTGGTAAGTTGGGAAGCTATTTTATTTAAACTCAGAGTGTTTGTATTCTATGTCACAAATATCTATTTAATGTGATGTTTAAAAAAATACATTTTTCTAATGTTTTCAATATTTTTGGACTGTTTTTATTCGTTTTTTACCATGGAATAAATTTTAATTTTTTATAAAATGTTGATAACTAGATGTTTGTAAATTTGATAAATTTGTCACAGATTTTAATTTTTTCGATAAAAAAGCTTTAAAAAATAAGCTAATTTTTTAATTAAAATTGATTTTACTCATTCGATGAATAGCTAAGGGGGCTATTCTAAAGCCATTGTTATTATTTCTTTTCCTATACATTACGTTCAATAGTAGTTTATTACCTCTGCAGCTCTGGAAATAAATAATGCCTATTGGGAAGAACTAAGAGCTTCCAGAACTCCAAGTTCTATTATTAATCACAGAATAAAAACTAAAAAATGGAAGGTGTTATATCAGCTTAATGCATAATTTCCTTTAAACAGGAAGTGCCATTAGGTACTCAACATGAGTAGAAAAAAGGGGGATTATTGATGTTTTGCCGTGTCGTAGGTACGTAACATCGGTTTCAAACCTATGTTACGTACCTACGGCACGCCCAAACGGCTTTATATTCCTTTTAGTTACCCATGTTGAGTACCTAACGGCACTATTTATAGCGTATAAAATGGGGTTACTTTTCATTAAATTTATTCTGTGGGTAATCATTAGAACTCCAAATTCTGGAAACTATAGAGTATGAAAGAGCCATTGGCGTTCTACTTTTGTACTACCTTAAAGTTGTTCATTTTTGCTACTAAAATCCTCCCATTATTTTTTTTGTGCGAAAATTAAACTGATTATCAGTTAGTTATGAGGGTGCGTGAAAAAATAATTACCCAAAATGCTTGTTTTATCTTGAAAACACCAGTACCTTTGCACAGCTTTTGAAAAAAGTGCCTATATAGGCAACAATTTTTAATTTACAATAAAAAGATTCAGCGTGAATACATTAAGTTATAAAACGCAGTCAGCAAATAAAGAAACGGTAGAACATAAGTGGTTTGTCGTAGATGCTGAAGGTGAAGTAGTTGGACGGTTAGCAACAAGAATTGCACACGTTCTTAAAGGAAAACACAAACCTTCTTATACACCACATGTCGATACGGGTGATAATGTTATCGTTATCAATGCCGATAAAGTAAGATTTACTGGTTTGAAAATGGCCCAGAAAGAATATATCACTTTCTCAGGTTATCCAGGTGGACAGAAAACAGCAACTGCTGCAGAAATGGCAGCTAAGAAGCCAACTTTCCTTATTGAGAAAGCGGTTAAAGGTATGTTGCCAAAGAACAAGCTTGGAAGAGCGATGTTCAGAAAATTATTTGTCTATGCAGGTGGTGAACACCCACACAAGGCACAAAAACCAGCAGATTTAGCATAAGCGAATCCTGCAAGATATTTGCAACCTAAATTAGTTGCACAATATTTTAAGCTGTCGATAGACAGGCATTCATTTAAAAATCAAACTTAATTCTATAGTATGGAAATGATTAATGCTATTGGGAGAAGAAAAGCATCCGTCGCTAGAGTCTACTTAACAAAAGGCGAAGGAAAGATTGTCATTAATGGCAAGGGCTTAAAAGAATACTTCCCACAAATACATATCCACGATAAGGTTATGGAACCTTTCAAAACAGTAGAAGCAGAAAATATTTACGACCTAAAAGTAAATGTAAAAGGAGGAGGCTTCAAAGGACAAGCAGAAGCAGTCAGAATGGCTGTATCAAGAGCTTTAGTGAAATTGAACGAAGAATTCCGTTCGCCACTAAAATCTCAGAAGTTCTTAACTAGAGATTCGAGAGTAGTAGAGCGTAAGAAGTACGGTAAGCCAAAGGCAAGAAAGAGCTTCCAGTTCTCAAAGCGTTAATTCGTTATCTGGTTACATTGTTTGGTTGCTTTCAAGAGCAATTATTCAATTCACAAATTTTAAAAACTAACAATTTAAAATAATATGAAGACTCCAACTTATAAGGAACTTTTGGATGCAGGTGTACACTTTGGACACTTAAAGCGTAAATGGAATCCTAAGATGCTTCCTTACATCTTCATGGAAAGAAAAGGTATTCATATCATTGATATTAACCGAACATTAGACGCCTTAGAATCAGCTGGGAAAGCTGCAAAAGCAATGGCCAAGTCTGGTAAGAAAATCATGTTTGTAGCGACTAAGAAACAAGCAAGAGGAATCGTTGCAGAAGGAGCGAAGAGTGTAGGTATGCCATATGTGACTGACAGATGGTTAGGTGGAATGATGACTAACTTTTCTACTATTCGTAAATCTGTAAAGAAAATGCAGAGTATTAATACAATGCTTGCAGATACAAAATTAAGCGTAACTAAAAAAGAGCGTTTAACTTTGACAAGAGAACGTGATAAGATGGATAAGGTATTAGGTGGTATTGCTAACTTAAACCGATTACCATCTGCTTTGTTTATCATTGATATTCAGCACGAACATATTGCCGTAAAAGAATCTCATAAATTAGGATTAAAGACTTTTGGTATTGTTGATACTAATTCTGACCCTAATCAAGTAGATTTTGCAATTCCTGCAAATGATGATGCTTCTAAATCAGTAAAAATTATTACGGATTATTTCGTAGCCTGTATTCAAGAAGGTTTGAATGAAAGACAGAGTGCGAAGTCTGGAAAGAAAAAAGAAGAGGCAGCAGCATAAGTATTGATGAAAAAATAAATTGCGTTTTTAGATTTACAATTGATTCTTTTTTTAATTGATTATAAATCAATTAAAAAAAGTAATCATTTGAAAATCCGCAATTTATTTTTTCATCGTTCCTAAGTTAATTATTAATTACTAATTATTAATTACTTTGAAGTAACATATTAGTTGTTCCGTATGTATTACTAATTGTTCAACTAACATAATTTTACTAACAAATTAATCTTAAATATAATGGCGGCAATTTCTGCTAAAGATGTTAAAAAACTGCGTGATTTGACAGGCGCAGGTATGATGGACTGTAAGAAGGCATTGGTAGAGGCGGATGGAGATACAGAGAAAGCAATTGAATATTTACGTAAGAAAGGTCAAAAAATGGCTGGAAAAAGAGCGGATAGAGATGCTAAAGAAGGTGTCGTTATCGCTTTGACTTCTGCTAATAGAAATAATGGGGTAATTATCAGATTGGGTTGTGAGACTGATTTTGTGGCAAAAGGAGATAGCTTTATCGCTTTGGGTAATTCTATGGCAGCATTAGCACTTAAAAAATTACCTGCATCTTTAGAGGACTTATTAGCTCTTCCATACGAAGGAAGTATGACAGTGGCAGAGAAATTAGTAGAGCAAATTGGTGTGATTGGAGAGAAAGTTGAAATCAGCAAGTACGAAAAAATCGAAACGGCTGCGGGTGAAGGTCAAGTAATTCCTTACATCCATATGGGATACCGCGCGGCTGTAATTGTTGCCTTGAACTTAGAAGGACCAACCTTTATCGAGCCAGGGAAGAATGTTGCTATGCAAGTAGCAGCAATGCGTCCAATAGCTTTGGATAAGGATGGTGTAGATTCAAGCTTGGTGGAGAAAGAAATCGAAATTGGAAAAGATCAAGCAAGACAAGAAGGCAAGCCTGAAGCAATATTAGATAAGATTGCTATGGGGCGACTAAATAAATTCTACAAGGAAAGAACCTTGTTAAATCAGATGTATGTAAAGAGTAATAAACAATCAATTACTCAATATTTACAGAGCATCGATAAAAAATTAACAGTAACAGACTTCAAGCATATAGAACTTGGATAAGTTATTGAAATAAAAAAAAGCGAATTATTCTTTTGAATGATTCGCTTTTTTTTTGCCAATCTTTAAATTTACGTTTCACTAACAAAATACGGCCCCTGATAATTTTATAACTAGAATCATAATACCATATTATGCCTTTAAAATACAAAAGAGTTTTATTAAAATTAAGTGGAGAATCTCTAATGAGTGGAGAATCATTTGGTATCTCTGCTGATATGTTAGTTCATTATGCGACCTTGATAAAAGAAGTGCAACAAGCAGGGGTAGAAGTTGCAGTGGTAATTGGCGGAGGAAATATTTTTAGAGGACTACAAGCTAAATCGTCTGGAATTGAAAGAGTGCAAGGAGATTATATGGGAATGTTGGCAACGGTTATTAATGGAATGGCTTTGCAGAGTGCTTTAGAACAACAAGGAGTTTTTACCCGATTGATTACGGCGATTAAGATGGAAAAAATTGCAGAACCCTATATTCGTAGAAGAGCGATTCGGCATGTTGAAAAAGGTAGAGTTGTTATTTTTTCTGCGGGTACAGGAAGCCCTTATTTTACAACGGATTCTGCGGCAGCATTAAGAGCAAAAGAAATCAATGCGGATGTTATTTTGAAAGGGACAAGAGTAGATGGAATTTATTCTGCTGATCCAGAAAAAGACCCGACAGCAGAGAAATTTGATAAATTAAAATTTGCCGAAGTGATTAGTGCAGGTTATAGTGTCATGGATATGACTGCTTTTACGATGTGTCAAGAAAGCAATTTGCCAATTATCGTTTTTGACATCAATCGACGAGATAATTTAATGCGGATTATTAATGGCGAAGCAGTTGGTACATTAGTTGAAGGATAATTTTAGAGCTTATTGGGAGTTTGTTTTTGGAGATAAAAAAGATGTATTTTTTGGTCTGATGATGTCAAATTTCTTAG
>CAYMSC010000187.1:0-10987 GCA_964392805.1 uncultured Saprospiraceae bacterium | reverse complement strand
TATCACATTTACTTCAATAATTTCTTCTGCGTCTTTCAATAATTTTTGACAGTCCCAACTCAAATTTTGCAAGTGTACTTTCTTGCCTACTTTATGGTAGCGCTCCGTGATTTTATTTAATGCTTCGATAGCCGACATATCTGCCACTCTACTTTCCTCAAAGTCAATAATAATTTCTTGTGGGTCATTCAAAACATCAAACTTTTCGTTGAACACCGTTACCGAACCAAAAAATAATGGTCCATAAATTTCGTAATGTTTAATTCCTTTTTCATCAATTCGCTTTCTAGCTCTAATTCTTTTAGCATTATCCCAGGCAAAAACTAAAGCTGCAATAATAACCCCCACGATAACCGCTAAAGCTAAATTATGTAAAACTGCCGTTACTAATGTTACAAGTACCATTACAAAAATATCTGACTTTGGCATTTTATTAAAGGTCTTTAAACTCGCCCATTCAAAAGTTCCGATAGATACCATAATCATCAATCCTGTCAAGGCTGCCATTGGTAATTGTTCGATTAAACTAGCACCAAACATGATGAAAACCAATAGCATCACAGAGGCTACAATACCAGATAATCTAGCTCTTGCACCAGAAGAAACATTAATCAAACTTTGTCCAATCATCGCACATCCGCCCATACCAGAAAACAAGCCAGAAAGGATATTAGCCGCACCTTGTGCCACTGCTTCTCTATTCCCCTGTCCTCTAGTTTCCGTAATTTCGTCAATAATATTTAAGGTCAATAAACTTTCAATTAAACCAACGCCAGCCATAATAGCCGCATAAGGCAATATTATCGTAAAGCTTTCTATCGTATAAGGAATCGCTGGAATATGGAATGGTGGAAATCCTCCCGAAATAGAAGCAATGTCACCTACTGTTTTCGTATCAATACCAAAGCCAACTACAATACCAAATATGGTCAAAATAGCCACCAACGAAGCTGGAATCGCTTTACTTAATTTTGGTAAACCCCAAATAATTAGCATCGTCAAAAAGACTAAACCTAATAAGGTGTACATCTGCATCCCTGCTAACCAATTACCCGAAGGGTCTTTAAATTGCTCTAATTGGGACATGAAAATAATGATAGCTAAACCATTCACAAATCCAAAAATAACAGGATGTGGCACTAAACGCATTAATTTCCCTAGCCTCAACAATCCCGCAGAAACTTGTAGTAATCCAGCTAAAACAACCGTTGCAAAAATATATTCCACCCCGTGTGTTTGTGCTAATACCACCAAGACAACTGCTACCGCACCCGTTGCACCAGAAATCATTCCTGGTCGACCTCCAAAAATAGAAGTAATCAAGCCCATCATGAAAGCGGCATACAAACCAGTTAAAGGAGATAAGCCCGCAATCAAAGCAAAGGCCACCGCTTCAGGTATCAAAGCCATCGCTACTGTCAAACCAGATAAGATTTCTGTTCTGTAATCTACTTTTTGGGATAAATCGAAAAGATTAAAATACTTTTTCATTAAAATTTTGAATTAGACGACCATTAACGAGTGGTCATTCACTCGAATGGGTTAATAAACATTTACAATAAATTTTCTAGCGCTTATGTGGTCTAGGAAAGTTGGTTATTGATGTGATTTTTTTATTAGGGAAGGCAAAAGTATAGGGAATATTATTCAAAGTCAACACATTAAAATAAAGGTTAAATAAAATTATAATCTGAATTGAATGTTTCAAAATTTTAATACAAAATTTTATTTCTTCTAAATTTAAAAACAAGAACAATATTTCATTAATCTTTAAAATAGCACTTAGCTAGTTTATATATTGAAGAGACAATAGAATTAAAAAACGTCCATTATTTTTATGTTAAATTTAAAAGGCAAGAAAAAAATGTAAGTGTACTGTTTGAATTGGTGACACAAATTGGTACTACGTTCTGGTAGTACGGACTTTAGTCTGTCCAGTTCAAAGGTCTTTAGGCCTTTTAGGAAACAATAATTCCAATTTTCTATAATTAGGATTCAACCAAGTATGCCGATGATTCATCCAATGAGTTACTATTTTAGCCTTAACGACATTATTAAGAGTATAATTAACTGCCCCCAAGAAATGATGATAATTTCGAATGTAGCGGTCATAATAACTCACTCCCCAAAAAGGATTTCCTGTATTACCGATAACTTTATTTGCATGAAAACCACTGCCACCTTTTATCTTTCTCATTACCTCAGATACATTCATATACAAATCTAAATCAAAAGGGGTAATCTGCTTTAATTGAATAGAAAAATCTAAAACAAGATGGATATGATTAGGCATTAAAGTAAAAGTGACTAGGTTGTAGTATTGTCCATCATACCTTCTAATTTCTTTTTCTACAATAGCAGTGACTTCTGGTATGGCTAAATGCTTAGGGCTATTTTGACAAATATCCAAATAGGCATCATATTCTTGAAAATAAGCACGTCTTGCCATATAAATTTTCTTTTCTTTATCTTTTTGATTTTCTTGTTTTATCTGCTCTATTAATGAATCTCTCCTTAATTGTAATTTCTGCAATATATCTTTTGGTATAGAACCATATAAGTGGGTCGTAATAAAAAAGGTCGCACCAATTCTATGAAAATGAGGTAGTCTTCTGGTGTGTTCAGTTCTAAATCGCTTACTCATTGCCATGAGGTTTTATCTTAATTTATAATGGTAAAAACTGGTAGTGCAGAATTTATTCTGTCCAGTTCTATGGTCTTTAGACCATTAAGTTATTAGTAAAATAAAATTTAGGTGATACCGAGATTTAGACCGACCTAAAGGTCGCTGAACAGGACAGGCTAAAGACCTGCACTACCAGTAAAATTTGTGGTGTAAGCCGAGCGGAAAACCACTCGAACTTACACCCAAACAAAATGACTTAGTATCACAAATTTCGGACATTGATTCTTTAGCGTGTTTAGAAATTACGCTTAAAACGGTTGTACCCCTTCCAAATCAGGTGCTACATCCAATTCCCCTGTCGCCTTATTCGGATTCTTGCCAAGCAATTCAAAATCACTAACTCTAATTTCTGTAACGTATCTTTTAATCCCGTTTTTATCATCATAACTTCGATTAACCAATTTTCCTCTGACTGCCATCTCTCTCCCCTTAACCATTGCTTTCTCCATTCTTTCTGCGATAACATTCCAACCGACTAAGCGATGCCAAGTTGTTTGGCTTTCGTATTCACCTTTAGCATTTTTATAAACCTCTTTAGTAGCGATATTCACACTCGCTAAAGTTCCTCCTTTTTCTAATTTTTTAATTTCAGGATTACTACCTAAGTGTCCAATTAACTGTACTGAATTTCTTAAACTGTTCATAATCGATATCATTTTTTAATACTAGAATACTTATATAAAAGGTAATCTAGCGTGGTTAAATAAATAAGTAAATTCAAAAACGCCAACGTTTAATTTTGTTGACAATGCAAAGTTATGGCGAGGTGCAAGTGCTAGCCGTATAATTTACGTTTACATACGTTTGTAGCCGTTTGTAAACGTTTGTAAACGTTTACAAACGGCTATAAAAAATATAAAACACTGATTATCAATTAAATATATATTTAGGTAGCTTTTTGATTATTTTTACATTTTTTCAAAAAAAATCAAAAAAAAAGTTATGTTGGATAAAAAAGCTACTAGTAATGAACTAATTTTAGCTAGGATTTTGTTATTAAAAAAATACTTTCCAACACCCTTTTAGGCGACAAAACCAATCATAAAATGATAAAACCAAAAAAATTAAAACGAGGCGATAAAGTCGCTAGTATTTCGCTTTCCTGGGGCGGTCCAGGAGAATTACCACTTCGTTATGAAGCAGGTAAAAAACAATTACAAGAAACTTTTGGCGTAGAAGTAGTTGAAACAAAGCATGCTTTAAAACCGAATGATTGGATTTATAAAAACCCCGAAGCACGTGCCAATGACTTAATGGAAGCCTTACAAGACTCAAGTATTAAAGCCATTATTTCTAATATCGGCGGAGAGGACAGTATTCGGACCCTACCTTTTATAGATTTTGATATCATCAAAAATAATCCTAAAATATTCTTAGGCTATTCGGATACCACCGTCACTCATTTCTGTTTTCATAAAGCAGGCGTCACTTCTTTTTATGGAACTTCTCTAATGGTCGGTTTTGCAGAAAATAATGGAATGCATGATTATCAAATTAAAGATATTGAGCGAAATTTATTTTCTAATAAACCTGTTGGAATAATTCCACCCAATACTACTTGGACTTCCGAGCTATTATCTTGGGGAGACCCTAAAAATCAATCTATTACTAGAAAAATGGAACCGAGTTCAGGTTGGCGATGGTTACAAGGGGAAGGAAAAGTGCAAGGCAGATTATTAGGTGGCTGTTTAGAAGTTTTAGAAATGATGAAGGGCACTTCTGTTTGGGTCGAGTCAGCAGATTGGGCAGATAAAATTATGTTTC
Source organism: uncultured Saprospiraceae bacterium (assembly GCA_964392805.1). GTDB lineage: Bacteria > Bacteroidota > Bacteroidia > Chitinophagales > Saprospiraceae > JAFMDF01. Next base: position 6,537 of record CAYMSC010000187.1, on the reverse strand, counting down.
TTGAAACCTCAGAAGAAAAAATATCGCCAAGTGGTTTTCAACATATCATGCGAAATTATGCTGCGACAGGAGTTTTCAAAAATATTGCAGGCCTCCTAGTTGCTCGACCTTACGATAATTTACATTGGAAAGAATATGATGCTATTCTATTAAAGACCATTCGAGAAGAGGAAGGGTTAGCAGATTTGCCTATTATTACGGGGATGGATTTTGGACATACTTGCCCTATCTTTACCTTGCCTTATGGTTTGTTAGCAGAGATTGATTGTGAAGGGCAGACGTTTTCTATTGTTGAAAGTGCTTTAGTAGTAAGATAAAAATAAATGAAGAGTTGGACTTATGCAGAGGACGTTGAACCCGCTGCTACTGAATATACCGTACTTAAGGGACTTTTTAGTAAGGATTTAGCTTTAGAAATGAAAATGGTATAGCTCTGAGAATGAAATACAATCAAAATAAAATACCCTTCTTCAACAATTAAGATTTTGATTACTTCCCTCCTATAAGTATCTTTACTATAAATTAGAAATAACGATAAATGGTATCAACTACACAACAGATAAAAGAAACGGGCGCAACATTTACTCCTAAACTTTTAGCTAATTACCTTTCTGAAAAATTATTGTCCCATTTGAATTCAAATGGACAGAAAATTAGTGTACTTGACCCTGCCTGTGGCGAAGGTGCTTTATTATCAGCTATTTCTACAAAGTTATTAACTCAACAAATTGACTTCGATTTAGTAGGTTTTGATTCCAATAAAGATTATTTAAACAGGGCCATTGAAATATTAAATTCACTTACCTCAAATAGTATCTCTTTAAATAATGCAGATTTTTTAGAAACCATTGAAATAAAAGAACTACAAGCCTCTTTATTTGAACAACGAAGTCTTAAACAGTCTATTAATAATACCATAGACTTAGTAATTGCAAATCCACCTTATGTTAGAACACAAATTTTAGGAGCAGAAAAAGCACAGAGTTTAGCCAAAAAATTTAATTTAAAAGGAAGAGTCGATTTATATTATCCTTTTCTAATAGCCATGACTCATGCTTTGAAAGAAGGTGGGTTGTTAGGGGTCATTACTTCTAATCGGTATCTATTTACAAAGAGTGGAAGTAGCATAAGAAATTTTTTATTTAAAAATTATGAAATATTAGAAGTTATTGATTTAGGAGATACCAAACTATTTGATGCTGCAGTTTTGCCCGCCATTTTTATTGGTAGAAAAAAGAAGGCAGTCCAAAATTCAACTGCTAATTTCTTAAAGATTTATGAAGAATTAAATGGTTATAAAGGAGCACTGATTCAAAAAGAAAATGTTTTTGCCATATTAAACTCTGCCCAAGCAGGTTACTTTACGGACGGTTTAAAACGATATAAAAAAAGTAAAGGTATTATTCGTTTTGGCAAAACCAAAGAAAGTAATTGGACAATGCTTTCTGATGAGGAAGCTAAGTGGGTCAAAAAAATAGAAAGTAATGCTACAGAATTAGTAAGCGATTCTTTTAAAGTGAGGGTCGGTATTAAAACAACTGCGGATAAAGTATTTATTAGTGAATCATGGGCAGCACTTCAAGCTGATATACCAGAAGAAGTCCTTCTAAAAGACTTAATTTCCCAAGAAAATCTTAAACCTTGGGGTATTTGTAATAAGAAAAAATTGAAAGTTTTATATCCACATCTATCAGAAAATGGCATTAAATCTGTGATAAATTTGGAAGACTACCCAAAAGCTAAAAAGTATCTTGAAACTCATGAAAACCAGTTAAAAGGTAGAAAATATGTGATAACAGCAGGTAGAAATTGGTTTGAGATTTGGGTCCCTCAAAATCCCGCTTTATGGAAATTCCCAAAATTAGTCTTTCCTGATATTAGTCCTATACCAAGATTTTATTTAGATAAATCTGGTAAAATTGTAAATGGAAATTGTTATTGATAGTAGCTAATCGACCTGAAGAGGAAGAGAAATTATTGTTAATTCAAGGAATCGCTAATACTAAATTAATGACCAAATATCACGATTTGGTATTTAGTAATAAATTGTATGCAGGTAGAAGGCGATATTTTTCTCAATACATTCAAAACTATCCTCTACCTGATATTAATACGGTTGTATCAAAAAACATTATCAAACTAACCAAGCAATTAAATGCTACCACGACTGATGTAAAACTTAAAAAATTAACTAATGCTTTGGAAGTTCAAGTAGCCAAAGCCTTTGGTGTTGACCCTGTTCTTAATCTGGATTGATAACCACTTGACCTTTATATTTATTAAAGAAGTTCATTGGAATTGACCGCTGACATTTATAACTCTTGTCACTCACATAAGAAAATACATCTCCTAATCTTTCGCCTGGACTTAAAATAATTCCTTCTATTATTTCGGAACTTTTTCAAAAGGATTTAGTGTTGAAAATGAAAAAAATAAACATGAAAAATTACCCAATTCTAAAAACAGACCGCCTTACACTAGAACAGCCAAGAGTCTCTGATATTTCAAATCTCCTCAAATATGCAGGACACAAAAAAGTAGCCGCCACAACCTTGAATATGCCACATCCCTATCTCGAAGAACATGCTATATTTTGGTTAAACATGGCCAACGAAGGTTTTCAAACAAAGAGCAAGTATATCTTTGGAATTCGTTTAAAAACAACGGATGAATTAATAGGTGGAATGGGGTTACACATTCATCAACATTTTAATAGAGCAGTATTAGGCTATTGGATTGGCGTACCATTTTGGAACAAAGGGTATGCTACTGAAGCAGCAGGAGCTATCTTAAAGTTTGGTTTTGAAGTTGTGAAAATCAATAAGATTTTTGCTACTCATCTAGTCGAGAATCCTGCTTCTGGAAAAGTAATGATTAAAAATGGAATGATTAAAGAAGGAGAATTGAAAGACCATACAAAAAAGGAGGAGGTATATCAAAGTGTTAATCAATATAGGCTAACTAGAGCAGAATATCAATTGATACAAAAACAAGGTAATTTCTAATCTTTAGATAAGTATCAACACAATAGCAAATAAATTATAGATTAGTCTAAAAATCAGATTTACTTCAAAAAGTGCAGACCGTTTTGGCTTAAATATTACTTACCTTTGCTGTTTTATTTCTACCAAGTAAAACCAGTTTCAGTAATGCAGTGTTTGAAAAATCTACTTACCCTACTTATTTGTTTATCTATTTCCATAGGCAGCAATGCCCAACAATCCACTGATAATAATTTAGGCGAACGGCCAACTTCCAAGGCTGTCCAAATAGAAAAAGGGCCAACCATAGATGGCGAAGTGTTGACAGACCCGCTTTGGCTTAAAGTGAATACGATGGGCGAAATGGTGCAAAATCAACCTAATTGGGGATTAGCCCCTTCCGAAAAAACAGATATTCGGATTGCTTATACTGCTACCACTTTTTATTTATCCGTCGTTTGTTACGATTCGACACCAGAGGCTTTAGTTGTTTCAGATGCTCGTCGAGATGCAGATTTAGCAGGAACAGATGCCTTTTTATTTATATTGGACACCTATCACGATAGTCAAAATGGATTTGTCTTTGGAACCAATTCAGTAGGTATAGAATACGATGCACAAGTAGATAATGAAGGGCAAGGAAACTTTAATAACAATCGGCAACAAGGCGGGGTAATTGGTGGATTCAACTTAAACTGGGATGCTTCTTGGGTAGTCAAAACAAAGGTTGGAGAATTTGGATGGAGTGCAGAATTTGCCATCCCTTTTCGGACCTTACGTTTTAACTCTGGCGACAACACCACGTGGGGAATTAATTTTAGAAGAAATATTCGGAAGACCAATGAGATTAATTTCTGGTCGCAATTACCTTTAGGTTTAGATATGAAACGATTGTCTTTGGCAGGCACTTTAACTGATTTAAGCATTAAAAACCCAGGTAATCTAAAAGTGATTCCTTATGCTTTGGGTCGAGTAGATAGAGATTTTACAGAAGTAGATGGGGGGACAGACTTAGAAGCGGAAGTCGGGGTAGATGTAAAATATAGTATCACACCGAGTATGACCTTGGACTTAACCTATAATACTGATTTTGCTCAAGTGGAGGTAGATGACCAACAAGTCAATCTAGACCGTTTCAATCTATTTTTTCCAGAGAAACGACCCTTCTTTTTAGAAAATGCAGGTTTATTTACCGTTGGCTCGCCAGGAGAAGTAGATTTATTTTTTAGCCGTCGAATCGGTCTTAGTGAAAACGGAGACCAAATTCCAATAATAGGAGGCGCAAGACTCTCTGGAAAAATCAACAAAACCAACATCGGTTTTTTAAATATGACGACAGAGGACGTAATGATAGATACCGTATTTATTCCAAAGAATAACTTTACAGTCGCACGTATTAATCACCAAGAAGGTCGTTCTGGCATCGGGGCGATGTTTGCTAACAGAAGTGGTATTGGGGATGATATTTCAAGCGATTATAATAGAACGTATGCGATTGATGGTCGTTTGGGTTTAGGTAAAAAAGCTAAATTATCAGGTTATGTGGCAAAGACAGACACGCCTGAATTAGAAGGAAAAGACCTTTCTTTTCAATTTAGGTCAGATTACAACTGGAATGGCTGGCGAATGTTTGCAGGCTATACCGAAGTAGGCGAAAATTTCAATCCAGAAGTTGGGTTCTTAGGTAGAGAAGGTGGCTTTAAAAAAGTAGAAGCCTTAGTTTTTTATACTTTACGAGGAGATGAAAATTCTAGTTTTTTAGAGAATCGTCCACATATTTCTTATAGAGGATATTGGGATGCGGAAAACAGACAGCAAACAGGTTTCTTACACATTGATAATCACTGGGTTTGGAAAAATGCTTTTGAGGTTCATACGGGAGTTAACTTTACTACGCAAGGCGTTTACACCCCTTTTACAATTTCTGAGGGCATTACTGTACCAATAGGCACTTATGACCACGCAGAATCTCAGATTGTAATTATCACCAACCCGAGTAAACCTGTTTCCATTAGTACTAGACATGTCAATGGTGGTTTTTTCGGCGGTACTCGTTTTGCTAATAGTGTTTCTCTGAATTTGATATTAGGCGATAAATTTAATTCAGAATTTGGTATCCAGCATAACGATATTCGATTACCTCAAGGGGATTTCACAGCCGATGTTTTTCGGGCAAAATTAGCTTATTCTTTCACGCCAAGTATTTTTGCACAGAGTTTGATTCAGTATAATTCTGTGGCAGATATTTGGTCTGCTAATATTCGATTTGGTTGGTTACAGCAGGCGAATACAGGATTATTTTTAGTGTATAATGAGAATCGTGGGCAGGTGTCTGATTTAGTGAGTGGGCCGTTGAATCGTAGTTTTATATTGAAGTATAGTCGGGTTTTTGATGTGCTAAAGTAAATTGATTTTAATCAATAAAAATTTTCATCCATTTCATCTGTGAAATAATAATAGCAGAACCATTGTTTTTTTGATTAAATATCATCAAAAAACAGTAAAACAATCAAAATATTAAATTCAACAATTGTATTTTTTCGTAATTTTACTAAATATCGTAATTTTATTTTTATAAAAATTAAATCCACAAAAAAATAAAAATCATAACTTTCTTATTATCAATATATTAACGTACTCTCCTTGATTTTGGCACAACGTTGGACTATAGACTAGTAGCTAAGACTCCAAAATAATTAGCCAATAAACTCACATAACTTATGAAAAATGTACTTGTCGTAGAATCTAACCCCGATTTAAACAACCTTATCCAAATTCATTTAGAAAATTTAGCACATATAGACCAATCTTACTCCTCCGAAGATGGCTTCAATAGAGCCTTAAACAAACCATACGACTTAATTTTAGTTGATATGGATGACCAAGGAGGATTGGAAATGTATCAAAGACTACGAACAGAAAATATTAATAATCCTATCTTAATGCTCACTGCTTGTGGAGAAGAAGCCCAATCACTAGATGCACTTGCACAAGACCAATGTTATCATTTAAACAAACCTTTTAGAATCTCTGAATTAATCAACATGGTTACAGAAACTGCCTAAAAGAAAATCAAGTGATGTAGTTGGCAGTTTGTACACTTGCTTAATACAGCTAAGTTCTCAATATGCTTTGCTTAAACGTACCGACAAATTCATCCCGATAAATCGAGGACAGGTTTTGTCGCTGTCGAATAAGCAAGCGACGAATGAATTCATCGGTACATTTAATACAGCCGCTTCACCAGAAATTTTTCGCTCCGCAGTTGTCGATTCCGTATTTTTATCTGGACAAAATACACACCATTCACAAAATTATCCAAAGACAATTTTACTGTTTCAAAAGGAATATTTTTAATCAATTTTTGCTGAACTACTTGACCATATATATTACTAATAGCTAATGCTGCATTTTCGCCAGCATATTCATTCAAATCAATAATAATATCGCAGTCGGGGGATATACTTTTGCTAGAAAAAAGCATACTGCAAAGTTGGACCAAAACGAGCGTTTAAAATAGGATTTTTCGCTCGTCGAATAGGACTTTTCTCGCATT